>DATDKB010000268.1:0-4277 GCA_036520255.1 Rubrobacter sp.
ATGCCTCGGCGCTCGCAGGGTCCCGGTCAGCCGCCCGCGCGTGCGGACGGCCGACGACAGCGAGGAGGTCACGCTCGAGACGTTCTCGCACTTCGCAGACCGCGACCCGCTCGCGGACGTCGTGCTCGAGTCACCGGCCACCTGCTTCGAGCGCACCTGCTGTTCCCATTCGTGCGTCAGAAGCTCGGCACGTTCGTCTCCTCAGAGAACCGCGAGGGCCTGATCGTGCTCAAGGATCTCATCGAATCCGGGAAGGTCAGACCCGTCATCGACAGGACCTACCCGCTCGCCGAGGCGCCGAAAGCAATCCGGTATCTGGAAGAGGGACACGCTAAAGGAAAAGTCGTCATCACCGTCTGACACACGGAGCAGCGCTCAAACTACAGGTCTCGCGACCCCCGAGAAAAGGAATTGATCCGAATGGACAAGACGCAACAGACAATACCGGACCTCAGCAGCGAGGTTTGGGAAGGAGAGAACGTGTTCGAGCTCAAGAGTTCGCCCGTAGAAGAGGAGCGGAGGACGGGGGCACACATGATCGAGGCCAGAGAAGTCCGCAAGACCTATAACGGCGGCAAGGTCGAAGTCGAGGCCCTCAAGGGCGTCAACCTTGCTGTCCGTAAAGGCGAGATGGTTGCCATCATGGGGCCCTCGGGCTGCGGCAAAACGACGCTGTTGAACAGCCTCTCGGGACTGGACGACATCACTTCCGGCGAAGTGCTCATCGCCGGAGACTCCATCGGCGAGATGTCCGACAGAAAGCGCACGCGCTTCAGGGCACAGAAGATGGGCTTCATCTTCCAATCCTACAACCTGATGCCGGTCCTCTCGGCGGTCGAGAACGTGGAGCTTCCGTTGCTCGTCGCGGGCGCGAAGCCGAAGGATGCCCGCAAGAAGGCGCTCTGGGCGCTGGAGATGGTAGGTCTTGCGGACCAGGCGCACAAACGCCCCAACGAGATGAGCGGCGGCCAGCAACAACGGGTCACCGTCGCCCGTTCGTTTGTCAACGAGCCGGCGATAGTGTGGGCAGATGAGCCGACCGGCGCTCTGGACTCGGAGACGAGCAAGGAGATCATGGACCTTTTGGTACGCCTCAATGCGGAGCAGGAGCAGACTTTCGTGCTGGTCACCCACGACGCGGCGGTGGCGAAGCGCGCGCACCGCACCATCAGGATGAACGACGGCCTGATCGAAAGCGACGAGACCAACGGCACGCCGACCGGCAGCCCGAACGGGAAGGTGGCGTAGGACCGTGGATAAGCTATTCGGAATACCCGTTGACCAGCTACTTACCATATTGCTCGCCGTCTTCGGCGGGGTAGCGGCTCTGCTGGCGTTCTCGGCACTCAGGAACCGGGTGGCGTTCAAGATGGCATCCCGCAACATCCCCCGCCGCCGCGCCCAGACCGCGCTCATCGTGCTGGGGTTGATGCTGGCGACGCTGCTCTTCTCCGCCTCGTTCACCACCGGAGACACCCTGACCAACTCCTTCCGCACGATGTCTACGAAGTCTTTGGGCCAGGTCGACGTGCAGGTCAAGTCCGATGCCCCATCACCGAGCGCCATGCAGATGGGTCCCGTGCCGGGCAGCCGGGACGCCTACTTCGACGCGAATCTCACGAACAAGGTTCGTAAGCGGCTCGCCGATGATCCGAGCGTTTCAGGAGTGGCTTCTCTGGCCGCCGAGAGCGCGTCGGTGGTCTCGCCGAAGACCGACCTTAGCGAGGCGAACACCAACATCCTCGGCGTAGACGGAGAGTCCATGAGCGGCTTCGACCGCCCGACCACCGCGGGAGGACAGGCGCTCTCCGTGAGCGGCCTTGCGAAGGGCGAGGCGTACATCAGCGCCGACCTCGCCAGAAACCTGAACGTCGGACGCGGAGATAGGGTCAAGGCGTACCTCGGCAGCAAGCCAGTCGAGTTCGAGGTCGCCGGAGTCTACGAGAAGGGCGCGAATCCGGCTGGCGATAGCTCGCTCGCCGTGCCGCTTGAGGAGTTGCAGAAGATTACCGGCAACGAGGGTCAGATCAACAACATCCTCATCTCTCACACAGGCCCGGCGGTAGAGGGCGGCGCGCACACAGCGGCCACGATCTCCGCCCTGAAGCCGCTGCTCGAGAAGAACGATCTGAAAGCCGACCCTGTGAAGAAGGACGCCCTCGATCAGGCGGATAAGGGCGGCGAGCAGTTCGCGAGCATCTTCCTGATGGCCGGTCAGTTCTCCATCGCCGCCGGCATCCTGCTCATCTTCCTGATCTTCGTGATGCTCGCCGCGGAGCGTAAAAGGGAACTCGGCATCGCCCGCGGCGTAGGGATGCAACGGGGTCATCTCGTCCGCATGTTCGCCTTCGAGGGAGCCATCTACGCGCTCGTCGCCTCGGCAGTAGGCAGCGTGGCAGGCGTCGGGGTGGGCTGGGCGATGGTCAAGGTTATAGAGGCTGCCATCTCCCGCTTCGACGGCCTCGGCGGAGGCGAGTTCGACATCGCCTTCGCCTTCGAGCCGAAGAGCGTGGCTCTCGCCTTTTTGATGGGCATGGTGCTGACCTTCTTTATCGTCCTGATCTCCTCCTGGCGCGTGAGCCGCCTGAACGTCATCCGCGCCATCCGCGACATCCCCGAGCCCGAGAGCAGGCGCAACAGCGTCAGGGGCTGGCTGCTCGCCGCGGCTACACCCGTCGTCGGCGCCCTCTCGTTCTGGCAGGGCTTCGAGGCCGAGAGTATGGGCCTCTACATGCTCGGAAGCTCGCTCGTCATCGTCGGTGCCGCTCTGGTGGCGCGGCGTCTGCGGGTCCCGGACCGGGTAGCGTTCACGATTGCGGGAGCGGGACTTCTCGTGTGGTGGCTGTTGCCCGCGTCGTTTTTCGAGCGGATCACACCGGAGGGCATGTCGCAGGGGGGATTCGCGATGTTCTTCATCTCCGGGATCATGATCGTCATCGGCGCGGTGTGGGTCCTTATCTACAACGCCGACATCCTGCTCGCAGCCATCGTGGCCGTCTTCGTACGGATCAAAGGACTACCGCCGGTACTCAAGACCGCGGTCTCCTACCCGATGCAGAGCCGCTTTCGCACGGGTATGACGCTGGCGATGTTCTCGCTGGTGGTCTTCACCATCGTGGTGATGGGCTTCATCGTCAAGGGCATGGAGGGCACCTGGCGGAACCCGAACCGCTTCTCCGGCGGCTACGAGGTGCGCGCCACCTCCGGCTACGCCAACCCCATCTCCGACATGAATGCCGCCCTCGAAAACGCCAAAGGTGTGAATCCTGACGACTTCACCGCAGTGGGCTCTATCTCTTCCCTGCCCGTCGGCGCGAAGCAGGCCGGAGCTTCCGGCAAACCCGCCGACATCACCCTGCAAGGCGCCGATGCAGGCTACACCAAGAGCGTCCACTACGGCTTCGAGATGACCGCCGCAGGCTACGACTCCTCCCGTGAGGTCTGGCGGGCTCTCGCGGAGAATCCGAACACGGCGGTGGTCGCCTGGAATCTGGTTCCCTCGAAGTCCGACGCACAGTCCGGCGGGGCCAAGCATCACTTCGCATTCGAGGGTTTCTACAGAGAGGATAAGACCATCCCCGAGAACACCTTCGTGCGCGTCGAGGACCCGCAGACAGGCAGGGCGGAGAAGCTGCGCGTGATCGGGGTCCTGGAGCAGACCGCTAACGATATACCAGCGGTCGCGGCCTCGAAGGCGACGCTCGACGATTTCGCGGGCACGCCGACTCCGCCCCAGAGCTACGTGTTCCGTCTCGAGCACGGCGTGAGCGCCGCCGAGACCGCCAGATCCCTCGAAAGAGCGTTTGTAGCCAGCGGGCTCCAGGCGAGTGTCGTGGCCGAGGAGATCCGCAGCAGCGCCGGGTTCAGCATGATGATGTTCAACCTGCTCACGGGCTTCATGGGGCTCGGGCTCCTGGTCGGCATCGCGGCTCTCGGGGTTATCGCCGCCCGCTCGGTGGTCGAGAGGCGCCAGCAGATCGGGATGATGCGGGCTCTGGGTTTCCAGAGGGGCCAGGTCAGGCTCGCCTTCCTGATGGAGTCGTCCTTCATAGCCATGCTGGGGATAGTCACCGGTATAGCGCTCGGAGCCGGGCTCTCGGGCAACATGATCGAGCAGATGGCGGGCGACATGCCGGGCGTCACCTACACGGTTCCGTGGGCCGTGATCGGACTCGTCGCGGCCATAGCCTATGTGGCCTCTCTGCTGACGACGTTCCTGCCCGCCCGGCAGGCGTCGAAGATCTACCCGGCGGAGGCGCTGCGCTACGAGTAGCCGC
>DATDKB010000269.1:0-7368 GCA_036520255.1 Rubrobacter sp.
TCTACCCTCTCGTAGAGGCGCTCGAATGCCGCTTTCGGGAAGACCCCTCCTGGGTAGGAGAACGCCTCGCCCTGGCGCGTGAGGGTGCGGATCTCGTAGTCGCCGTCCGAAGTCGGCTTCGCCCAGTAGAGCCCCGACCAGCCCTCCGTACCCATCTTGTCGGCGTTCCTGTGGCGCCACAGCTCGAAGCCCTCTTCAGGCGGCTCGAGGTTCAGACCTTCGTAGGGGTCGTCTACCACGCGCTCCTTCCTTTCTCGCCGATCGTGCCCCGAATGAGACCACTCTAGCGCAAGCGTCGCTCCCTAGTCAGAAAAGCGTCTCGCCGGAGGTAGCCGCCTTCAGGCACCCGAGCAGCCAAGAGGCACCGGCGGGAGGCGACCGATCGATCCACCGGTAGGCGCGTGCCGTGCTGCTTGGCGGTGCCACGACGTAGCCGCCCTCACCGCGCACGTCCAGGCCGTTCCCGAGGAGCCCCTGGCTGTTCCTCATCTCCCGCGCGTACAGGCCCGCCGACCAAACCTCTTGCGGTGAAGGGTAGCGAAAGTAGAGGTGCATCCCTCCTCCGCCCGTCGCGACCCTTGCCGTCTTCGGGCTGGGGCTGCCCCTGAACCTGTTGTCCATCCTGGTCGTCTGCGCGGTCGTATTCTCGGGGGTGACGAGCGCGGCGACCTGGCGGCCTCGAGGGCCGCCGCTACGAGTACGCGGTGTTCCGCCATAAGTTCGTCGGCCCCCGGGAGGTCTCGGTCGCAGAGCCCGTCCCGGGCAAGAGCGTCGTCAGTCTCCAGATCTGCACCCTCCCCGACTACGCAGAGCGCCTGGTCGTCCAGGCTGCCCTCGCCCACGGACCGCGGCAGGCCTCCCTGCGGCGACCCACAGGCTAGGCACGGGTCCTCCCCACTCCTCGGCGCCGCCTCTATAGGCGCCCCGATCCCTCCGCGTGCCGTTCGCCGCCGGGCCTTCTTGCACCCTCCTTGGGGGCTTCTTCGTCGACTTCTACCGGGTCGTCCGGTCCCTGCTGCGCCGACCCCGCTGGCCCGGCTTGCTCCCTAGGAGCGAGGCCCCACCCCCGCAGGGGCGTCCGCACCGCTCATCGGCCCAGGACCTCGTACGGGTCGCCCTGCTCGACATAGAACCTGAGCAGCCTCTCGATGACCTCCGCCATGTAGACGTGCCTTCCCTGCAGCTCGCTCTGCTCCGCCAGGACCCTGTCCACGGCGAACCTGACGTCCCGGTCGATCTTCGCCGAGATCGGGACCATGTTCGGGTTGGAGTTCCTTCCCCCTCTGGGCCGTCCCGGCCGCCTGCCTGCCCTCCGCACGGGCACCACCCCCCCACCGCCCGGCGCCCTGCGCTCGCGTCTCTCGGCGGCCTCGGGAATTGCCTCGGCCGGCCCCTCGCCCCCGGCCCCACCGAGCGAGTCCTCATTCTCCAGTTCTTCCAGCGACTCGTCCATCATCGCCGCCAGGGGGTTCCTCGTCCGGTCGATCCTCTCCCTGCCCACCGCTATCTCCTGCCCGCGAGCGCGCGCCGGGCGCCGACGATCTCGTCCACCGCCTCCTCGGCCACCTTCCTGTACGACCGCCAAGCCTCCTGGGCGCGGGAGTTCGGGAACTCGTAGATCAGCCTTCCCGTCTCGGTCGCCGTGTCGAAGGCCTGCCTGCGCCGTATCTCCGCCCCGAAGACCGGCTGGCCTGCCTCATCGAGCTGCCTCCTCCGCTCCTGCGCCTGCGTGTTCCACCAACCGACCATCGTGAGCAGAACCCTGTAGCTCGCCCCCATCTTGCGCAACCGCGCCAGAAATCCCATAAGCGGCCGCATCGAAAGCCCCTCCGCCGTGGTCGGCACCACGATGAGGTCGGACCCCCTGACCGCCGCGTCGAGGTCCACGTCGCTCGGGCGTCCCTGCGAGTCGAAGACCACGTTCTCGTAGCGCTGCCAGCCGCGCCCTTCGCCCAGACCCACGACCTCGAACTGCCATGGTTTCAGATCGCCGGGCCGCCCGTTGCGCCAGTGGACCAGGCTCTGATTGGGGTCAGCGTCCACGACGACCGTGGTTCCCTCCCCGAACCGCGCGCCGAGCGCCGCCGCTAGGTGCATCGCCGTCACGCTCTTGCCCACGCCGCCCTTGTAGCCCATCACATTTATCCTCACACCCACGCCCTCCCGAGCACCGCCAACCAGCCGTGCCCATCTTAGCGGCGGCCCTATCGGAAATCAACATTACGAAAATACAATAGATTTTCAGAAATCCGAAATATTGCTGCGGTGTCGATCCGGCCTCGCCCTGCGTGCCCGTTCCGACGGCCCGGATTCGGCGTCGGGCCCCTAGCGTCGCAACGCCCGCCCGGTGCTTCCGCCTTCGCGGGGTCCAAAACCACCTCACAATGGCCCGCCCGGGCGCTCAGAGACCCCTACAGGGGCCTTAGACGCACAATTCATGGCTCGTCCTCGGCGTGTCCGGCATCGTGGCGCACTCGCGATGACCCCGCCAACCGCACGGGTCAGGCCGCGACAGCATCCTCCGAGCCGGCCGGCATAGCCCCCGGGCACGTTCGCCGTGCTGAATTACGAAAATCCGATACATTTCCGTAATTCTGAAACTATCGAGTTTTTTGCATTGGGGGAATCGCTCTCGGCGCCTGCAGGAAGGTAGCCGCTAGGGGCCTATTCAGCCCGCCCGCGAGAGGCCGCGGCAGGTCCCAACGTCTCCTTCGCGCGGGATTGCAGCTGGCGCACTCCTTCGCGCGTCACGCCAAGCCTGGCGGCGAGGTCTTAGAGCGTCTCGGGCTCTCGGCCGCCGAGGCCGTAGCGGGCGGCGAGCACTCCCCGTTGGCGGGGGGCAGCGTCGTCAGGGCGCGCGAGAGGGCTTGCATGTCGGCTTCGCCGGCGAGAGTTTCGACGGCGGCGTCTTAGGGGGTGGGCGACCCTTCCCCCACGAACTCGGAGAGGGGGGCAGGCACGCTTCTCGCGCCCGAAGTCGGCCCCTGGGCCGGGGCGTCGAGGCTTGCGGGGTCTGCTGGGGCGGCGAGCACGAGATCCACCTGCGTCTCGGAGAGGTCGAGGGCGGCCGCGATCTGCTCGGCCGACAGTTCCTCGTCGAGGGCCGCGCGGTGGGCGAGAGCGTACCCCTCGACCTTGCGCGCCCGCTCGCCCACGTGGACCGGAAGCCGGATCGCGCATCCCTTGTCCGCCAGTGCCCGCCCGACAGCCTGCCTTATCCACCAGGTGGCGTAAGTGGAGAAGCGGAAGCCCCTGTCGGGGTCGAACCTTTCCACAGCCTTGATCAGGCCCACTTTGCCCTCCTGAATCAAATCTCGGCGGGGGACAGCAGCTCACCTTTCAGGTACTTATAATACTACCACAGGAGGACAAGCAGTACGGAGTACAGCACCACAACAGCCCGAACCCAGCAGGAAAGCAAGGAAGAAACCAAAACCCAGAAAGGAAAGAGGAATGCCGACCGAGGGTTGAGTGGTAAGCACAAGGCCACGAACACGAGAGGGGGTGAGGAGCGGGGGAGAGGCCTAGGCCTTCCCGTTTGGATGGGAGGCAGGGAAACACCCCAATTGTATTATGCGTTGGTAGCCTCGTCCAGCGCACGATCGAGGGTGCAAAGGAGAAAACGGTTGTGCGGTTCGGGAGGACCGACGTAGAGGTAAAGGTCGCCTTCGAGCGAGAGGTAATAGCGGTTCTCCTCGGCGTCGACGATGGGTGCCTTGGCGGCGACGAAGCGGCTGTATTGGTCGTAGGGGAGGGCCTCGAGGTCGGATATGGTCTTCGCGAACTCTCCGGCTTCCAGGCGCTGTTTGAGGGCGCGGCGAACGTGCTGCTCGTCGGGAGGCGCGGCCTCGCGGATGGAGGAGAGTTCGGGCTCTTCAGGGGCGGCCTCGTCCGGCAGGGTCACGGGCCAGGCGTTCTCGATGTACCTGATGAGCCAGCCGGCGGGGTTGGCTATGCCGGTTTGGTGGGGCAGGGCGCCGAGGTAGCGGCGGCAGTGGGCCGCACCATTGTCGGAGACTAGTGTCTGCGCTTTCGGGGAGGAGACCCCATGACGGATCAGTGCGTCGGCGGTTTCGCGCTCGCGGGAACTGAGGGACACTTGGGGCCGCTCGCGGGCCTCGACGAACCCGCGCGAGATCCGGAAGCAGATCACCTGGTCCTCGCCGCGCTGCTCGTAGTCGGCCCTCTCGAGGAAACCGCGCCGCTTGAGTTCCTTGAGCCCGGGCTCGATCTTTTCGCGAATCTTCGAGTCGTACCGGTAGCTCTCCGGCATGGGGATGAGCTGCCTGAGCTGCTGGACACCCACGGTCCAGGAGAGCCCGCCTTGCCGTTTGGCATCAACGAGTTGGTAGAGGCTCTTGGCCATCGGGCTCTTGAGCGAAAAGAAGAAGTCGGTGTCGAGCGTCTTGAGGAAACCGGAATTGTACGAACGGACGAGGGTCTCGTGGAACTTCAGGACGTGGCGCTCCGCGGAGCGCCCCTGTCCCTGCCTCGTGCTCGCGAAGTGCACGCTCCACGGGGTGAAGCGGTGGGTGCGAAACTGCTCGGTCTCCCTGTCGTAGAAGGCGTTCTTGGCGTAGATCACGCTGTCCGCGATCCTGTCAAGCGACTCGCGCACCTTCTCGTAATTGTTGCCCCCGCGGTTCTTACCCAGAATCTTCAGAAGCTCGTAGAGGCTGAAGCTCACCTTCCCGTCCGGCGGTATACCCCCAGCGCGGTGGACCAGCTTCATGATCCCGACGTATACGTCCCGCTCCGTAGGGCCTGGTAGCCCGTACTCACGTCCGCCGACGACCTTGACGTACTGCTCTAGCCGCTGGCCGTCTTGGGTGCGGATGACGTTGGTGGCCTCGAGGCTCTCCTCGGAGCGGCCTCGCGTCTTGTACAGGAACATCGGAATGAGCTCGAGGTTCAGCTCTACACTGATGATGGGACCCTTCTCGAGCTCGAAGAGCTTGAGGTCCTTCACCTCTGCCACCGTGCTTCTCTCTTGCTTTCGGGCATTCCCCATGCTCTTCCTTCACGTCCTCCCCGGGAAGCCTCCGCTTGATCCCCTACCGGAAGCTAAGATCCTTCTTTTCCTTAGAAACACACTAAACAATTAACACAAACAAATACAGGACACTTACCTCAGCCACCGTGAGGAAAACGCACTTTTCCAGCAAAAACAGCGGCCCGACTTCCCGGAGAGGACGATACGTTTTCCCGGAGAAGACGATATAACTTCCCGGAGAAGACGATATAACTTCCCCCGTAGGACGATATTAGTTCCCGGGCGGGACGACAAGGCTTCCCGGCCAAGACGGTATAAGTTCCCGGGCAAGACGATAAGGGAATGCTTCCAACTTTCCCGGAGAAGACGATATACTTTCCCGGGGAGGACGATATACCGAGCTTGCGGTAGATCAGTCCTACGCAAACCCTTCCGGAACTTGACGATATTCGCACACGGCTTGGGGCCTGAGCCGCTTCGCCTTCCCCGGGAAGACGATATGGGGGCCCCTGAGCGCCGTAACTTCCCGGAGAAGACGATATTGGCGGCAACACCGCCTGCGTCTTCGACGGCGACAGCTCCTGGGAAAGTGCATATCGTCCGCCCCAGGAAGGATTGCGGTTTCTGGGTTCGCTGTCCCAAGAGTGCGTAGGTCGGCGCCTCCCGAGCTCCTTCGCAAGAAGATGGCTGGGGCCTCGACTTCACGAGGCAGCCAGCTGGCTCCTCCGCCCTCCCGGCGAGCCTGAGTACAGCTCATCAGCGGTTACCCTGGCTGACCGCTGACCCCAAGCACCCCCTAAGGTCGGCTCTGCGTGGGGGTGTATTCGGACACGCCCCCCGACGCCCGGCATCCTTCAGTGCGACTTCCCTGGGAGCCCGGTACGCTGCGAGGAAGGACGACCCGGTTATTGCGACTTCGGGGGCGCGATAGGCACAGCCTATGCGGCGTGTATCAATTCGTAGTCCGGCTCTTTACCGGGCTTAACGAACTCAATACCTTCCTCCAGTACGGGCGCGGCCGCCGCCCGCACGTTGTCGAAGTTGTCCACGATCCTCCCGTTGCGCTCGTACTTGGCTCCCGCGTAGAACATATCGCAACAGGACCAGACGAGAAGCTTAAAGTCGGCTTCTTAGCTGCTACAGAGAAAGATGGAATCGGCCTCCTTACCCATCAACTCGGGCTCCGCCCTTTCGGCCATCGCCAGGAAGTACGCCGCGTGAGCGCGTCTTACGACCTCGATCTCCCCGCTTTCCTGGAGCTTCTCCAGCGCGTACTGCCTGATGGGCTCGAGCATCCTGTGACGCACGAGTCCTTCGTCACTCCCCCTGGTCACGACCAGCGACTTTTCTACGAGTCCGGAGAGCAGATCCAGGACGCCCTCCTCCTCGACTCTCCCTCCCGCACCCACCGCCTCGGCCGCCTTCAGCGTCCACCCCCCCGCGAAGACCGAAAGCCGTCCGAAGAGCTTCTTCTCATCCTCAGAGAGCAACTCGTAGCTCCAGCCGAGGCTACCCTTAAGCGTCCGGTGCCTGTTAACGGCCGTGTGGGCTCCACCGGTCAGGAGCTCGAGGGAGTCAGTTAATCTCTGAGCGATCTGCACTAAGGAGAGAGTGCCTTCCCTGGCCGCAGCGAGCTCTACGGCCAGCGGGATACCTTCTAGCCTCCGACAGATCTCGGTCACCGCAATGGCGTTCTTGGGGCCCAAGGAGAAGGCGGATCACGCCCCCTGGCCCGCTCGACGAACAGACGCATCGACTCGTAACCCTCTAGCTCCTCTCGCGTGGGTGTACGCCCTCGCTCGGGCACCGAGAGCGGGGTCACGAGCCACTTCGTCTCTCCCTCCACTCCCAAAGCTTCGCGGCTGGTGGCCAGCACCCTTAGGCGCGGGCAGTAGGCAAGAAGCGTATCCACCAGCCGAGCAGCTGCCTCGACGATGTGCTCGCAGTTGTCCAGGACTAGGAGCAACTGCCTATCTCCCAGGACCTCTACGAGCGTGTCGGCGATGGGCTCTCGGGGACGCTCTGGTACCCCCAAAGCCTCTGCAACCGCCTTCGGTACCATTTCCTTCTCGGAGAGCGGAGCAAGCTCAACAAGCCACACCCCGTCCAGGTAGGCCTCGATGAGGTCGCGGGCTACCTCTAAGGCGAGGCGCGTCTTTCCCGAGCCTCCTGCCCCCGTGAGGGTCAAGAGCCGCGTCCGGGCCAGCGCCTGGCTTATCTCCAGAACCTCCACCACGGATGCTCTGAGGCGCTCCTGGCCGCCGGCGCCGGGGGAGGTGTGGGAGAGGGGGCGGGATGGCAGGCCCACACATGCAAGGGGTAGCCCGCTACGGCGATGGCAGTCGCCATAGATAGTCCTTGGTCGCCCAGGCCGA
>DATDKB010000270.1:0-8409 GCA_036520255.1 Rubrobacter sp.
AGCTAGGGGCGATTCTCGGAACAGGCGGCAAGTGAAACGATCAAGGACAGCACCAGCACGGCTTTTAGCACGGTCCCGATCACATCGGAGTCAGTCTACTGCAGTGCGACGTTCTCAGAACGCCGTCAATCCGAAGTTCGCAGGACTTCGCTACTCCTTGGCCCGGATCGCGAACGAGCAGCTGACGACGAGAAGCTGGGCAGGCCGCCCGTTTCGAAATTCCGCTAATTTGTCTTTGAGGGTGATCCGACATTCGGCACCCGGTCGCATTAGGGCACCCGCCCCCAGTCTCGCAGGCGCCCCGCTTGCAACGTACTTGACGGCCCTTTAGGGGATTTCGGTACCGATTTTAATAGTCTAACTCTACGCCGCGCAACATTTTAGGGGCTAGGCGAAAGCCGCGCCGGGATGCGATGGGAAGGCGCGGCCAGCGATGCCCGGTATTCGCCAGGCGTTAGGCCATAAGCTCGTCTACGTCATGGTCGTAACGGTCGTCAATGCTGTGGATGTCACCCAGCTTACCGTTCCTGCGTGCCCACTCGCGATAGCCTATCCTACCCCCGGCAAAGCAGATAGCTCTACAACCATCGACATAAACACCGTAGCTAAAATCGAAGTCCTCTACCTCTACCTGATGCTTGCCAGCCACAACGGCAGCAACGATGTCCTCGAGTTCGCTGACGGGGGTAACTGAGGCATCGTCCTCGATCCTGCACAACACGTACGCTACACTGCCCTTGATCATCGGCTACCTCCGATGGTCCGGGCCTCGGGGTGTTCCAGCACCGCCGGGGCCATCTCTTTTTCCGACGCCCTTATTATACAGTATTGTGTTGTATTTGTCTACTAATTGTGGTAATATTTTGTGAGGAAAGTAGTGCAAAATGCCGAGCATGGAGGTCAACGTGGAGCGGTTTAAGGAGCTGAGGAGAGAGCGGGTTCTCTCTTTGCGGGAGCTGGAAGAGAGGAGCGGCGTCTCCTACAACACTATCTGGCGTATCGAGGGCGGGAGGCAGGGAGCGCATTCCCGCACTATCAGGAAACTGGCCGACGCCCTAGGAGTTTCCCCTTCGGAGCTAATTCATGGCGGGGGTCGATAGGCATGGCTAAGAAACGCGGCAATAACGAGGGCTCGATCTACCGACGTAAGAACGGTACATGGGCGGCTCAGTACACTGTCTGAACCGCTGAAGGACGCAAGCGGCGTTCACAGTGTCAGGCAAGACCAGAGCGGAAGCCTCACGCAAGCTCACAGAAGCTATGGCAGACCGAGATGGCGGCCTTCTCTACGACGCCGGGAAGCTCACGATCGGCGAGTACATGGACCGGTGGCTCGCAGATTCCGTGAAAGGTACGGTCAAAGAGACGACTTACGCCAACTACACCTACATCACCCACAAGCACATACACCCCGCTCTCGGGTACGTGAAGCTGAAGACGCTGACCCCGTCACACGTGCGTGCCTTCTACGGGGATAAGTCCCGCAGCAATCTCTCCGCGGCGACGGTGAAGAAGATGCACGTGGTGCTACGCAAGGCCCTCTCTAAAGCGGTTTCGGACGGACTAATCCCGCGTAACGCCGCAGACGGCGTGAAGCCGCCGCGTGTGAGTGCTCCGGGAGAGGAGATCAAACCGCTCGGCTCAGAAGAGTGCGCCAGGTTCCTAGAGGCGTCACGCGGAGAGAGGCTCGAGGCACTCTACGTGCTGGCGGTCCATTGCGGTCTGCGTGAAGGCGAGCTGCTGGCTTTGCGCTGGGAAGATATCTACCTCGAAGCCGTTAAGCCCGCAGTGCTCGTGCGGCGCACGCTCACACGCGGAGAGGACGGGCGAGGGTGGGTTGTGGGGTCGAGCACCAAGTCTGGCAAGGGTCGGCGGGTGCGTCTTACCCGGCAAGCAGCCTCTACCCTGAAAGATCACCGCAAACGCCAGCTCGAGGAGCGGCTAAGCTTGGCCGGACTCTGGCAGGATCAGGGGCTCGTCTTTCCCAATGAGACCGGCTCCCTTTTCAACCCCTCGAACCTGCGTAATCGCTCCTTCAAGCGCATCAAGACTCGAGCCGGCGTCTGGGAAGACCTACGCCTCCACGATCTCCGGCATACGTGCGCCACTCTGCTATTGAGCGAAGGCGTCAATGTGAAGATCGTCTCCGAACTACTCGGACACGCCTCCATAACCATCACCCTGAACACCTACTCTCACGTACTCCCCGACATGCAGGACTCCGCAGCCGACGCGATGGAAGCAGCGCTATCGTAAGGGCCGCTTCGCTCGGGTTGCAGCACGGTTGCAGCAAGAGGGCCAGGGTACGCTCCCTGGCCTTCTATCAATCCCTCGAGATATTGCCATTTCCAGGTAATTCAAGAGTGGGCGATGCTGGGTTCGAACCAGCGACCTCCTCCTTGTAAGGGAGGCGCTCTACCCCTGAGCTAATCGCCCGCATCAGCTAGTCAGCACTTCAGCATGTTAGCTTCTCGTTTGGGCTGAGATGCTGAGATGTTGACAGACTGACCAGCTAACCTGTGCCCCCAACGGGATTCGAACCCGTGCCGCCGCCTTGAAAGGGCGGTGTCCTGGGCCTCTAGACGATGGGGGCTCACGAGCCTGTTAGGTTCCGCCTTCGAGAGTTTAGCAGATCGCCTCGGGAGTGAGCCAGGTAGGGATCGAACCTACGACACGAGGATTAAAAGTCCCCTGCTCTACCACTGAGCTACTGGCCCAGGCTCCGTCCAGAGTTTACCCGAAACCCACCCCATCTTCGACCCGTGAGATAGCCGCTCAGCATTTCAGCAAAGGGCCTACCTGCTGAAGTGCTGTCTAGCTGACGGGCTTCAATGCAGGAAGTGGCGCCGGCCAGTGAAGACCATGGCGAGGCCGTGGCGGTCGGCGGCTTCTATGACTTCATCGTCGCGGACGGAGCCGCCGGGCTGAATGACCGCGCTTATTCCGGCATCGGCCAGCGCCTCCACGCCGTCCGCGAAGGGGAAGAAAGCGTCGCTGGCTGCGACAGAACCCTGCGCTTTTTCGCCGGCCTTCTTTACCGCTATCTCGGAAGAGTCGACCCGGCTCATCTGGCCAGCCCCGACGCCGACCGTGGCCCCGTCCCTGGCGAGGACTATCGCGTTGCTCTGGACGACGCGGGCCACCCGCCAGACGAAGAGTAAGTCTTCCATCTGTTGCTCGGAGGGATGTGTTTCGGTGACCACTTTGTACCCGGAGTCGTCCTCGACGGCGTCTGTGTCTTGCAGCAGTATGCCGCCCGTTACCTGCTTGGCCGAGAGCCGGGGACGGTCTAGCGGGCCAGCGACTAGCACCCGCATGTTCGGTTTCGCGGAAAGGATCTCCCTCGCTTCTTCGGTAAAGCCCGGGGCAACCAGAATTTCCGTGAACACCCCAGAGATCTCGGCTGCGAGCTCCCCATTCACCTCGCCGCCAAGCGCCACGATGCCCCCGAAGGCGGACTGCGGGTCCGAGGCGAGCGCCTTGCGGTATGCGTCCGCCAGCGACTCCCCCACCGCGGCGCCGCAGGGGTTGGCGTGCTTGACGATAACGGCGGCGGGGGCTCCGAGATCGGTCAGGTCGGCGAGGAGGTTTCGGGCCGCGTCGAGGTCGTAGAGGTTGTTGAAGGAGATCTCACGCCCCTGCAACTTCTCCACGCCGCTGAGCAGGTGCTCCCCACCCGCCTCCGCGTAGTACGCCGCGGCCTGATGCGGGTTCTCCCCATAACGCAATCCCGAGATCCGTTCATAATCGACCGTCCGGCGCTCCGGGAATTTCTCGGCGTTGATCTCTGGAGTTTCTGTCGCTACCTCGACCTGCTCGCCTAGCCAGGCCGAGATCGCCGCGTCGTAGCGGGCCGTCCTCTTGAACGCGGCGAGCGCCAACCGCCGCCGCATCCTCTCGGGGACCTGTCCTTCGCCCTCCAGGGCGTTCAGTACCTCTTCGTAGAACGCGGACGAGGGGACGACCGTTACGGAGCGGAAGTTCTTGGCGGCGGCCCGCAGCATGGCCGGTCCGCCTATGTCTATCTGCTCGATGGCCTCTTTCTCCGCGGCGTCGCCGGCGACACTTTCCTCGAAGGGGTAGAGGTTGATGCAGACCAGGTCGATCGGGCCGATATCCTGCTCGACGAGCTGCTGCACGTGGTCGGGGTCTTCCAGGTCGGCCAGGATGCCGCTGTGTATTCTAGGATGCAGCGTCTTGACCCGGCCGCCGAGTATCTCCGGCGCGCCCGTCACCTCCGAGACGGGAACGACCGTCAGTCCGGCGTCCGAGAGCGCCTTCGCGGTGCCGCCGGTGGAGATGATCTCGAACCCCATCCCCGAGAGTCGCCGCGCGAAGTCCTCGACCCCCTGCTTTTCCGAGACCGAAATCAGCGCCCTCCGCTTCATAATTCTGTCCTCCCTAGGAAATAGTCCGCGACCGCCCCGACGAGCAACCTGTGCTCGAGGGGATGCAGCCGCTCCAGCAACGTCTCTCTGGTATCTCCGGCCATGACGGGGACCCTCTCCTGCGCCACGATCGGTCCGGCATCGACCTCCTCGACCATGAAATGGACCGTCACCCCCGTCTCGTCGACCCCAGCCTCCAGCGCTCGCTCCACCGCGCGAAGCCCGCGGAACTCGGGTAACAATGAAGGATGAACGTTCAATACGGCGGGGAAACGTTCCAGAAATACCGGGGACAGTATGCGCATATACCCAGCCCCCACCACAAGGCCCACGTCGTGGGCCGAGATCCTGGCCGCGAGCTCCGCGTCGTAGTCCTCCTTGCCGACAAAGCCCGCGGGGTCGACGTGCTCGACCGGCACGCCGGCCCGTCGCGCACGCTCGAAGGCGAAAGCCCCATTCTTGTCCCCGACGACGACCGCGAGGTTCCCAGGGTAGGCGTCGAGCAGGGCTTGCAAGTTCGTACCCGAACCCGACACGAGCACGGCGAAGCGCGAGCCCTCGGGCAGCCGCTCAGGCAAACTCGACGCCCCCGGCCTCCGTGACCACCCCGATCCTCCAGGCTTCGCAACCAGCCCCGCGCAGCGCTTCGAGCCCGGGCTCGGCCTCTTCCGGTGGCACCACCGCGCAGAAACCGACGCCGAGGTTGAACACCCTGCGCATCTCCTCTTCGGGCACTTCGCCAAGCGAGCGTATAAGCCCGAAGACCGTGGGCTCTTCCCACGAGCCCACTTCTAGCCGCGCTCCGAGCCCCCCAAGAGCGCGCGGCAAGTTCCCCACGAGCCCTCCCCCTGTTACATGCGCCATCCCGCGGACCTCGGCCGTTTTACGCAACGTCTCTACCTCCCGCACGTACGCCCGGTGTGGCTCCAGATAGACTTCTCCGACGGATCGGTCCAGGACTTCCGGTCTGTCCGAGTAGGATACCCCGGCGTCCGCGAGCACCTTGCGGGCCAGCGTGTAGCCGTTGGTGTGCAGGCCGTCTGATGCCAGGCCGAGCACGGCGTCGCCGGGCCGCACCCTTTCGCCGCTAACCACCTCGGTCTGCTCGCACGCCCCCGTGCACACGCCGACGATCTCGAAGTCACCCTCACCATAGAGCCCAGGCATCTCCGCAGTTTCGCCGCCGATGAGGGCCACGTCGAGACGCCCGCACGCCTCCGCGGCGCCGCGGACAATCCCGGCGACGGCGTCGGGGTCGAGCTCGCCGCTACCCACGTAGTCCAGAAACAAGAGCGGACGCGCGCCGGTCGCAAGCACGTCGTTGGCGCAGTGGTTAACGATGTCCGTGCCAAGCGAATCGTAGCGTCCCACCTCCCTGGCAACGAGTACCTTCGTGCCTACGCCGTCGATGGTCGAGGCGAGAACGGGTTCCCCATAGCCGGCGAGGGCGTACAGGCCCGCGAAGCCACCCGGTTCGCCGATCACCTCGGGACCGTGGGTGTTCTGCACGGCGGGGCGCATAAGGCCTGTGGCCCGCTCTCCGCGTTCGATAGAGACGCCCGCCGCCTCGTAGCGGCCCCGCTTCTCAGACAACGGCGTTCCTCTCGTAGAAGATGCAGTCAAAGGGCCCGATAACGCCACGCCCCACCTCGCGGTAGCCATTTTCGAGGTACAGGCGTTGGGCGGCCCGCTGCTGCACGGTCGTGCCCAGGCGTATCGTCGAGTACCCGAGTCCGGCGGCGCGGCGGTGCAGGGCGTCAAGCATGATCTGGCCGTAGCCACGCCCCTGGAGCCCCGGTCTCACGCGCATACGCTTCAACTCGGCCTTCTCGGCAGAGATCCTCATCAAGGCGCCCATCGCGACGACCTCCCCATCCAGCACACCGACGAGGAACTCGCCCCCTGACTCGAAATAAACGTTCTCGATCTCGTCGAGGTCATCGTCCCAGGATCCGCTTCCCAGGTGCGCGCCGACCTCGTTCAGCGCGTAATCGTGCAGCCGCCTGACAGCGCGTTTGTCTTCTCGCTCGTAGCGGCGGATGTGCAAAGGTTCGGTTGCCAACGTTTCCTGCAAGGTGCTCTCGAGTATTGGATCCCCGCGGTTCTCCATGAGTCAGCCGGGACTTCTCTCGCGCGACTCATCGAGGTTCGCCGCGTCAAGGGCCACCGCCAGATCGAGATAACGCACCACGCTCGTGACAAGGCCTTCCCGCACCACGAAAACAGAGGCGACGATCTGGCGGTCACCCGGCTCTGCGGATCGCCACTCTGCCTCCTGTTCGACGACCACCGTGTCCGCCTCGTGGAAGACGCGTCGGGGTTCGAGACGAACGTTCGCGCGACCAAACCACTCGCGTAGGATCTGCACGCCCTGGCTGGTGCCCCTTGGTCCACCGACCTCGATGGCGGGGTGCGAGAGCCGGATGAGGCGTTCGACGTCGCCTGAGTTCAGGGCCCGGTGCCAGGAGGCGACGGTTTGAACCTCCGGGCCCGCTCTTCCGGCGGGTTGGGGGGAGGTCATCCGCCGCCGGTGGGTGCGTAGTGGATCTGGTTCGCCAGGGCGAACTTGTTCGCGGTGCCGGTGATCGGGTAGTCCCCGTCGAAGCAGGCGCGGCAGAGGCGGTCCTTCGGCTGTTCTGTGGCGGCGACCATCGCGTCGGTCGAGAGGTAGGCGAGGGTTGTCGCCCTGATCTGCTCTCTTATCTCCTCAACCGTCAGCTTTGCGCCGACGAGCTGGTCCGGGCTATCCATGTCGATGCCGTAGTAGCAGGGGCCCTTGATCGGGGGCGAAGAGACCCTGAAGTGGACCTCGGCGGCGCCCGCCTCGAAGAGCAACTCGACCAGCTTGCGGCTCGTGTTGCCTCGCACGATGGAGTCGTCCACGACGACCACCCTGTTGCCCTCGATCACGCTTGGCAGCGGGTTAAGCTTTAGCCTGATGCCGAGTTGCCGCATCCCATCCGTTGGCTGGATAAAGGTCCGCCCGACGTAGCGGTTCTTTATGAGGCCTTCGGCATAGGGGATGCCGCTCCGCTGCGAGTAGCCTATAGCCGCCATCATCCCCGAGTCCGGAACGGGAATGACGACGTCGGCCTCGACCGGGGCCTCCTCGGCGAGAAGCTCGCCCATGCTGTGCCTGGAGTCGGCGACCTCGCGCCCGTCGAAGCGCGAGTCGGGGCGGGCGAAGTACACGTACTCGAAGACGCACAGGGCGCGGCGTGGGGTCTCGGCGGTGTAGCTCGTCAGGCCCTCGTCGTCTATGACAACGACCTCGCCGGGCTGCACGTCGCGCAGGAACTTCGCCCCTATAATGTCCAGGCCGCAGGTCTCGCTGGAGACGGCGTAACCCCCGTCGACCTTGCCGATGGAGAGCGGGCGGAAGCCGTGGGGGTCGCGGAACGCGACGAGCTTGTCCCGGAAGATCATGGCCACAGAGTAGGCGCCTTCGAAGTGGCCCATCGCCTCTTGCACAGCTTCGCCCACGGAACGACCCCGCTCCAGCTCCCTCACGGCCGCCGCGGCTATAAAGGTCGTGTCGGAGGTGGAGTAGAACCTGAAACCGTCATCGGCCAGGCCATCGCGCAGTTTTCCGGCGTTGACGAGGTTGCCGTTATGGGCCACGGCCACGTTCACGTCTCCGCGCCCGCCAAACTCGGGCTGGGCGTTCTCCCAGGAGGCGGAGCCAGTAGTCGAGTAGCGGACGTGGCCCAGCGCCAGGTGCCCATCCTCGAGGGCGGCGAGGCGCGGGCCGTCGAAGACCTGCGAGACGAGGCCCATGTCGCGCATCGCGGTCGTGCGCTCGCCGTCAGAGACGGCTATGCCTGCCGATTCCTGGCCGCGGTGCTGGAGCGCGTAGAGGCCGAAGTACGTGCGTTGGGCCAGTTCCCCTGATAGCTCGCGGGAGTAGAGCCCGAAGACGCCGCACGCCTCTTTCGGCTTGCCTTCCGTGTCCCGGTAATCCACGTCTTCGGCACCCACCTTCCGGAGGTTAGATCCTGTCCATCTCGGCGACCGTTATCGA
>DATDKB010000271.1:0-3091 GCA_036520255.1 Rubrobacter sp.
CAAACCCTGAACTGCGCCGCATTCTGACGTTTCTGCGAGATTCATCATGCAACCCGGAACAGTAAGTCATGCCCGTCGCGCAGCCTACGGATATTTTCCAGGGCTATATCGAAGCTGCGCGTCAGGGTCTCTTGAGTCAGCCATGCCACGTGCGGCGTGACTGACACGTTCCCCAACGACAGGAGTGGGTGGTCGGGTGGCGGGGGCTCCTCGGCGAGAACGTCGAGGCCGGCGGCCCGCAGGTGCCCACTCGTGAGGGCCTCGACCAGCGCGGCTTCCTCGACGAGCCCGCCTCGCGCGGTGTTGATCAGGACGGCTCCCGGTTTCATGCGCGCCAGGGCCGCCCGATCGATGAGCTTCTCCGTCTCCGGTGTCAGTGGGAGGTGCAGCGACACTATGTCGGACGCCTCGAGCAGGTCGTCGAGGCCGCATCGTTCGATCTCGAGATCCGGGTGCTTGCTCCTAGCGGTGTAGATGAGGCGGGCGCCTAAGGCCCGAAGCGGCCCGACGAGCCGCGAGGCGACCGCACCGACGCCTACGAGCCCCACCGTCCGGCCGCAGAGCTCTCCTAAGCTGTTTCGCCGCTCTCGGGCTTCGCCCTCCGGCGCCCAGCCTTTCCCGAGGCGGCATGCCCGGTCGAAACCTGTGAGGTTTCGAAGTGCGGCCAGCATGAGCATGAGGGTCGCCTCCGCAACCGCTTGCGTATTCGTGCCCGGCATGTTTGCGACTGCTACCCTGCGCCGGTGCGCCGCTTGGAGGTCGATAGTGTTGACGCCGACCCCGATTTTCTGGACGAGTCGAAGGCGCGGCGCGCCTGCCAGGACCTCGTCTGTGACGGGCGCTAAGATGTGCAGCAGGACATCAGCGTCGCGCAGTTCGCTCGCGAGCTTCACCGTATCCTCCTCGGGGCTTACGACGACCTGCACCCCGTCGTTCGCCCAACCGGCGAACAACGCTTCGGAGAGCTTGCCCGGGTCGTATCCGCAAACCACCTTCATGCTATAGCGCCCTCCGTCCCTATTTGCGAAGCCACGGATGGGGGCGTAACTCGACCACCTTGCGCTATCTCGGGAGCTCGCCGGGCCAACCCGCCAGGGGCAGGCCCGTCTCGACTTCGATCTCCAGCAGCCGATTGTACTTGGCGAGGCGCTCGGACTGGGTGATCGATCCGATCTTTATCTGGTTGCCGCCCCAGCCCACCGCTAGGTCCGCTAGCCAGTTGTCCTCTGTCTCCCCGCTGCGCGCGCTGACCGTCACGGTCCAATCGGCGTCTCTCGCCACCTCCAAGGCCTCGGCCGCCTCGCTGAGTGTGCCAACCTGGTTGACTTTCAACAGGAGAGCGTCGGCCGCTCCCGATTCCACGGCCCTCCGGATGCGGCCGGGGTTCGTGCACAGGAGATCGTCTCCCAAGGTCAGCGCGCGCCCCGAGACGCGCTCGCGCAGCCTCGGCCAGCTCTCCCAATCGTTCTCGGAGAGGCCGTCCTCGACGCTGACTATCGGGTAGCGGTCAAGCCAGGCCGACACGTATTCGATCATAGCGCCGCCGTTGAGTGGTTCGTCCCCAAGGTGGTAGCTACCTTTTTTGTAGAAGTGGCTCGCCGCTACGTCCAACGCCAGTGCCACGTCGCGTCCCGGCTCGCACCCGGCGAGCTTTATTGCTTCGACGGCGTCCCCGAGCATCGCTTCGGCGTCGGGGAAGGGCGGAGCGAGTCCGCCCTCGTCGGCGGTGAGAGGCCGCGCACCGTACTTCTCTAGGGCGAGTTTTACCGCGGATTGGTAGACGTCGTAGGTCATGGCTAGAGCCTCATCGATGGTACGGGCCGCCATCGGCACGACGAGCGTGTCTTGAATCGGGGTCTGGCCCCCCGCGTGCTTGCCGCCGGAGAAGAGGTTTATCGTGGGGCGCGGCAGGGCGTCGGGCGCACGTCCCAACAAGCCCGCGAAGTGCTCGTAGAGAGGTATTCGGCGTTCGATCGCAGCGGCGCGAGCGAAGGCTAGGGAGGCAGCCAGGATAGCGTTGGCTCCCAGCCGCGATTTGTTATCCGTGCCGTCCAACTCGATCATCGCCCGATCGAAATCTTCCTGCGTCTCGAACGATCGCTCCGATATTGAGTTGTTCAAGATCCCACTGACATTAGCGGCAGCCTTCCGGCAACCGAGGCCACCGTACCGATTTGCATCGCCGTCGCGGAGCTCGAGCGCCTCGGCCGCACCGGTTGAGGCTCCGGACGGAACCGAAGCGGACCCGACCGCGCCGCCCTCGAGCTCACAGACCGCCATTACGGTTGGTCGTCCGCGGCTATCCAGAATTTCTAGCCCTCTCAGGCACGAAATCTTGGGCATGCCCCTACAACCTCCCTACGAAGTTCTCGACCAACCCCGGCACACTCTCAGGCGGGTTGTGTATGAGCTCGAGCACCGCCTCCCTCTGGCGGACAAGCTCCTTCTCGTCCAGGTACTCAAGGGGGGAGCGCCCGGCAACGCGCGCCAGTAGACATCCTAAAGTGTGGCGCACCGCCCGTTGCTCCAGACCCTCCACCCACGGGAGGAAGCCGACCTCGTCGCGGTACACCGACCAGTACAGCCGCGCCGCCTCCGCGAAGGCGCTTCTTTTCTCTGGCAGGTGATGCGCCTTGCTAAGGAAGTGGGTGAGGCCGAACCCTAAGTCGAAGGCCGGTTCACCGAAGTGTATGACCTCGTGGTCCAGGAGGATGAGCCGCTCCTCACGGACGAGGACGTTCTTCGGGCTGTAGTCGCCGTGCACCAGGGTGTCGCGGCGGGAGCGGGTCTCGTCCACGAGTGCACGTAGAAAGCGAGACGCCTCCGGAACCCGCTCGGCGGCGTATCCGTAGTACGGCTCCAGCCTCAACGACTCGAAGACCGAGCGGTCTCGGAAAACAGGCTCCGCTTCCTCCCGGCGCTCGTAACCCCCGCGGTGGACCGCGCCCAGGAGCCGCCCAAACTGATTGACGTGGTCGTTCTCAAGCCTGCCGTCCAGCAGCATCGTCTTCCAGTTCTCGTGAGGCTCGGGCACCGCCTTCATCGCGAGGAGGTGATTATCGCGGTCCTCGAAGAGGAGTGGCGTTATCGT
>DATDKB010000272.1:0-6088 GCA_036520255.1 Rubrobacter sp.
GAAGACCACCTGTCGCGCATAGAGCATAAGCCGGGGTTTACGGTGCGGGACTTCCGGGGTCCTGCGGGGGCGCGGGACCAGATGTCTTTCCAGAACCTGCTGCTCTTACTCGGCGCTGCTGCCCTGAAAGAGTTTGGAGAAGGTTTCCTGAGCCGCCTCTTTCACGCCCTCTGGGAAGAGGATGGGATAGTCGATGGGGAGCGGGCTGAGGATTTGCTCGCGGGCGCTCTGGGTCCCGGTGGGCGGGAGTGGCTGGCGTCGAGGGCCGAGTTCTAGGAGGATCACGATTTGCGAAGCACGTTCGACATACTACTACTCCCCGGAGACGGCATCGGGCCGGAGGTGGTCGGGGCCGCGTGCAAGGTGGTCGACGCGGCGGCTGACCACTTCGACATCGAAGTGCGCCATACGGAACGCAGGATAGGCGGCACCGCCATCCGCGAAGAGGGCGAGCCCGTCTCCGCGGAGACGCTCGATGCGGCCCTTGCCTCGGACTCGGTCCTGCTCGGCGCCGTCGGCCACCCCGACTTCGACGACGCCCCCGCGCGCCCCGAAGCCGGGCTGCTCGGGCTGAGGAAACACCTCGGGGCTTTTGCCAACCTGAGGCCCGTCGAGGCTTTGCCCGCCCTGCTCGGTTATTCGCCCCTCAAGCGGGAGGTTGTCGAGGGCGTTGACGTTTTGATCGTGCGCGAGCTCACGGGCGGGGCCTATTTCGGGAAGAAGGAAGAGGGCGATGAGCGGGCGAGCGACCTCAGCCTGTACACGCGGGAGGAGATAGAGCGCGTCGCGCGGGTCGCCTTCGACGCCGCGAAACGGCGCAAGCGCCGGGTGACGAGCGTGGACAAGGCCAACGTCATGGCCACGGGCCGGCTGTGGCGCAAGGTGGTCACGGAGGTGGCCGAAGATTATCCCGAGGTGGCGTTGGATCACATCCTCGTCGACGCCGCGGCCATGTACCTCGTCCAATCTCCGAAAAGGTTCGATGTCTTGCTGACCGAGAACCTCTTCGGAGACATCCTCTCCGACGAAGCCGCGATGCTCTCGGGGTCGATGGGTATGCTTCCGAGCGCGTCTCTGGGCAAGCCAGGCTCACCCGGCATCTTCGAGCCCGTGCACGGCTCGGCACCCGACATCGCGGGAGAAGGGAAAGCCAATCCCTATGCCACCATCCTCTCCGCGGCGATGATGTTCCGGCACACTCTGGGCCGCCCCGACGTGGCCGAAGCCATCGAGCAGGGGGTCTCCGTCGCCCTGGAGGCCCATTTCTTTACCCCCGACCTCGGGGGAGGAAAGTCTACGGAAGAGGTAACACGAGCCGTGAGCCGGTGGGTCGCGGCGGGAGAGGGTGTGATATGAGCATAAAGCTTTTCGACACGACGCTACGCGACGGGACCCAGCGCGAGGGTGTCAGCCTGACCGCCGAGGATAAGGCCCGCATAGCCCACGAGCTGGACTCCCTAGGCATCCACTACATCGAAGCGGGCTTCCCCGCTTCCAACCCCAAAGACCTCGAGTTCTTCGAGGGCTTCGACGCCACTTCGCTCTCGCACGCGAGGCTCGTCGCCTTCACACGGGCGCGCCGGCCGAACGGACGGGCAGAGGGCGACCCGGCGGTCACGCTCTTACCCTCCCTCTCCACGCCCGTCGCCTGCATCGTCGCCAAGAGCTGGAAGCTGCACGTCGAGAAGGTCCTTAGGACCACGTCGGAGGAGAACCTCGAGTCCGTGCGCGACACCATCTCGTACCTGGCCGATGCCGGCAAAGAGGTGATCTTTGACGCCGAGCACTACTTCGACGGCTTCCGCGACGACCCCGCGTACTCGCTCGCGCTGCTTCGCGCCGCCGCCGAGGCCGGGGCTACGACGCTGGTCCTCTGCGACACCAACGGCGGGACGCTCCCGACCGAGTTAAAGGCGGTTGTGGCGCGCACAGTGCACGAGTTTCCCAAGCTGGAGGTCGGCATCCACACGCACAACGACTCCGGGTGTGGTGTGGCCAACGCCCTGGCGGCGATAGAAGCCGGGTCTACGCACGTTCAGGGGACGATCAACGGCATCGGAGAGCGCTGCGGTAACTGCGACCTCGTCACGACGATCGCCAACCTGCAGCTCAAGATGGGCTTGAAGGTGATGGAAGACGAAGAGTTGCGGCGTTTGACTGAAGTCTCTAACTACGTCTCCGAGCTCATGAATTTGACGCCGGACACGCACCGGCCCTACGTCGGGCGCAGCGCCTTCGCCCACAAGGGCGGGCTTCACGTTGACGGCATCTCCAAAGACCCGGCGACCTACGAGCACGTCGTGCCTGAGGCGGTCGGAAACGTGCGCCGCACTCCTGTCGGGGAGCTATCGGGAAAGAACTCTATCAGGGCCAAGGCCGAGGAGCTGGGGTTGGAGGCCGGGGACGCGACGGAGGTACTAGGGGTCATAAAGCAGCGCGAGTACGAGGGCTACCACTACGAGGCCGCGGACGCGTCGCTCGCGTTGCTCCTCGGGCGGACGATGGGCGAGGACGAGCCGCTCTTCGAGCTTGAGACGTTCAGGATCATCTCCGAAAAGCGGGCCGGCGGCGAGACGACGACCGAGGCGACCATAAAGCTCTCCGTGGGCGGACACAGGGTCATCTCGACCGCCGAGGGGAACGGTCCCGTCAACGCCCTGGACGGGGCGCTAAGAAAAGCCATCGGGCCGCACTATCCCGAGCTGAAGGAGATCCACCTCTCCAACTACAAGGTCCGCATCCTGGACGAGCACCGCGCCACCGCCGCCACGACCCGAGTCCTCATAGACTCGACCGACGGGAAGCGCATGTGGGGAGCCGTCGGCGTCTCCGAGAGCATCATCGAAGCCTCCTGGCAAGCACTGGTAGACGGCCTCGAATACGGCGTAAACGGGTCGAAGAAGACGTGACACCTGGTCCGCTCCCGTCATTCCCGCTTTCGCGGGAATATACTGTGCCACCACGAGGAAGCGACGGAAGCCCGCCCGCAACTGCAGTCTCCGCCGTGCCGCCGGTATCCACCCGAACCTGGTATGAGCATTAGAACCCTCGTCAACCCGAACGCCGTGGAGATCCTCTACGAACCGCCCCCGGATCGGGCACCTTTGAGCTTCCATCGCAGGCTGCCCGGCTACGAGGAAACGCCTTTGGTGGATGCCCCGCAACTCGCCGACTGCCTCGGCGTCGATAAGGTCTTTGTGAAGGACGAATCGAACCGTCTCGGTCTGCCCGCCTTCAAGATCCTGGGTGCCTCGTGGGCGGTCTACAGGGCGCTGGAAGAGCTGATGGACGAGGGTTTCGGGGGTTGGGGAACCCTCGACGATCTAAAGGCGAAACTCCAGCCCCTGCGGCCACTCTCGCTCGTGGCCGCCACGGATGGCAACCACGGGCGAGCGGTGGCGCGGGTGGCGCGGACGCTCGGTCTCGGCGCGAAGATTTTCGTCCCCGAGGACATGGTTCCGGCGCGGCGCGAGGCCATCGCCGGTGAGGGCGCCGAGATCCTCGTGGTCGATGGTACCTACGACGAGGCCGTCGAGCGTTCGGCCGAAGCGGATGGTCTTCTTATCTCGGACACGTCCTGGCCTGGCTACGAGCGAGTTCCTTGGTGGGTGATCGAAGGTTACTCGACGATGCTCTGGGAGATCGAAGACGAGCTCGACCGGAGGGGCGAACACGGACCCGACCTCGTCGTCGTGCAAGCGGGCGTCGGTGCCTTAGCGGCAGCCGTGGCCCGCCACTTCCGCCGGCCCGGCGTAGCGCCGAACCCGAAGCTCATCGGCATCGAGCCAACGGCAGCGGATTGCCTGTTCCAGTCCGCCTCGGCAGGACGCCTCGTCTCCGTGCCAGGTCCGCACGACTCCATCATGGCCGGCCTCAACTGCGGCAGGCCCTCGCTCGTGGCGTGGCCGACCCTGTCCAGGTCTATCGACCTCTTCGTTTCCGTGGACGACGAGCCGATACGCGATGCCATGCGCCTCGCGGCAGGATCGGGCATCGTCTCGGGTGAGACCGGGGCTGCGGGGCTCTGCGGTCTGCTCGGGCTCCTGCTCACCGAGGAAGGAAAAGAGGCACGCCGAACGCTTGGCATTGACGCAGATACCCGTGTTCTCGTCTTCAATTCCGAAGGCGCCACCAACCCCGATGCCTACCGGAGGGTAACATCAGGGTAGCCCTACCATACACTACACCGTTCCTCTTTGAGCAACTCCGTGGGCAGGACGACCCTGATAACGCATCCCGGCCCTTTGGTCCGACGGGGCCGGGTTATCCTTCGCCGTCACCCAGATCTCGCAGCACCTCGTGGGCGTCTCACACCGTATTGCCGTTCTGGGTCGGTTGCGGGAGGAGCCGGGCGAGGAGGAGCGTGGAGAGGGCCGACTGCTCGCCGCCTTCGCCGCGGATGAGGAAGGGGCGTGGGGCGCGCCGCATGAGCTTCTCGCCGACCTCGACCCTGCGGCGGGCTAGCTCGTATCGGACCACGGCGCGGTTGTCCATATGAGCCTGGCCGAGGTGACGTAGGGCCGTCGCCTCGTTTTCAACCTCGATTAGGGCTGCCGGCCGCACGTCTCTATACCCAGGCGCACGCGCTGGGCCTCGATCTCCTTCTCCTCGAGCATACGCGCCACGTCCTGGCGGGTGCGGTTGCGGGCTTCCTTTACCTCTATGAGGCGGGCAAGAGCGCCAGCGCCATCCCTCCGCCCGCAAAACCGACAATGCCTAGCGTCGCGATCACGCCCAGGAACAGAAAAACGAACATCATCCCTATGGGCATCAGGCGCCAGAACAGTGACTGGCGGTTCGGGATGACGACGGGTGAGATAGCGTTTATGAACCTCCCGACGGATCAAGGGTGAGAAAGCTACGGTTGACGATCTCGGCGGCGTCGGAGAGGGCCGCCGTCTACTGCTCTATTCGGGTGCCCGTGATCCCCCGCGCTCCCGCGCCGAGAGAAAGTCCCTGGCGTGGATCCTGAACTGCTCGGAGTCTTCCCGAGCGATGTCTTCCGTAAGATCGCGCACCCTCTCCGCAAGACAACCCCCAAAACATTACAGCGACTCTTGCCTCCATACTGCACGGCGCGGCCCAATGTTGTGCTCGGCGTGGTCGGCAAAAGCGGTAGGATACAAGGCCTGAGTTAGAGAGCGTGAGAGGGCCTGGTGACGAGTACCGGTCTGGAAAAAGAGAAAGCGGTCAGCAAGGTTGCGCGGAGGCGCCGGGTCGCGCTCTGGGTAGTCACCACCTTCCTGCTTCTGGCGCAGGGGCTTGCGGTGCTGCTCTTCTTTCGGCACGGGTGGGGGGCGCTCGCCTTCCCGTACCCGCTCAACTACGGTGAGGGGCCTTTGCTCGACCAGTCCGTCAGGCTCGCAGCGTTTGAAAACATCTACAGGACCGACCTCGGCGCGCCGCCCTACGTGGTGGCCAACTATCCCCCGCTCTTCATGCTCGCGCAGGTGCCTTTCGTGTGGCTGTTCGGGCCCGCGCTGTGGTACGGGCGGTTGATCTCTCTGCTCGGTGTCGCCGCCGTGGCGCTCTTCGTCGGGCTCACGTTGCACGCGCTGACCAGAGACCGGATCGCGGCGTTGGCGGGGGCCATGATCTTCCCTGCCATCCCCTACGTAGTGCGCTGGTCATCGCTCTCGCGCGTAGACTCGCTGGGGCTGGCGCTCTCCTGGGCTGGCCTCTTCGTCGTCGCGCGCTGGCCCCAGAAGCGCTGGAGCGTCTTCGTCTCGGCCCTGCTTCTCGTGGCCGCCGTCTACACGCGCCAGACGTACATCGTGGCCGCGCCGCTCACGGCCTTCGTGTGGCTCGTAGCCCAGGGTCAGCGCCGCCGGGCCCTGCAGACGGCAGCCATCGCCGGCGGGGCCTGCCTCCTCCTGTTCGCGGTCCTGAACATCTCCACCGGAGAAGGCTTCTTCCTCAATACCGTGACCGCCAACCTCAACGACTTCCGCTGGGAGCGGGTCAGCCTCAACGCCCTCGGGGCCTTACTGGCCTGTCCCATGCTGCTGCTGGGCTCGCTCGCCTTCCTGCTGCTCACGTCGCGCAAGGGCAACCGCGCGTGGTGGCTCGTCGCTCCATACCTCATCGC
>DATDKB010000273.1:0-6093 GCA_036520255.1 Rubrobacter sp.
GTGCCTGGGTATGCTAGACTCCTTCCCGTAGGGAAAGGGATGACCGTTAGGTACCCGGTTGGGTTCCTGATGTCCGGTTGGGGCCGGAGGCTTTTTCTGGCCCTGACCGAGAAGAGGGGTGAACGTCTTGGAGGCATACGAAGCCCGTAGGGGCACGAGGGTGCGGGTGAGGGAAGGTCACTGGAAGTCGAATTTTGCGGGTATGTACGGCACCATACAGAAGTGTTGGGGCAATTCGGAGCATGCTGCTGTGGACGTTCTGCTTGAGGATGGGCACCCAGAGTTGTTCTGGCTCCCTAACCTGGAAGTGGTGGAAGAGGACATCGCCGTTTAGGAGTTCACTCTTCTCGTGGAAAACCGTATCATTCAAACAAAGAGTGTAGAAAACCACCCTTTGGTGCAAGGCTTTATTCTGGAACCTTGTTCGCTATCTCTGCCTGATTTGGCTCCTGCCACTTCTAGACTAAACCCCTCCTTCCTAACCCTCCTGTCCCGTAGAAACCAACCTCGCTCGTCTGAGAGCATTGCATGATCCTCTCCTGTTGAGGGTGAGGATCTGATTTAATGAGCATGTCTTGCAGCTGCGGGAAGCATCGAGGTAGTGAACATCAGAAGCGAATGGGTCGAAGTAGAGGGGCTTCGTATCCACTACCTGATGGCCGGACAGACGGATGCTCCTGTCTTGCTGCTCCACGGCGGAGGTTACGATTCTGCCTTCCGCTCGTACAAGCAGAGCATCGGGTCCATTTCCCAATACCACAGGGTGTTCGCTCCCGACTGGCCGGGCTATGGGGAGAGCGATAAACCGAAGCTGAGATACACCACAGATTTTTACGTGGATTTCTTGGGCCACCTCATGGATGCCCTGGGCTTGGAGAAGGCCAGCCTTGTTGGGATTTCCATGGGCGGAGCGATCTCGCTGGGCTTTAGTCTTCATTCGCCTGAGAGGGTCGAAAAACTCGTCCTCGTGGATAGCCACGGCTTGGGTAAGGAAGTGCCAGGGCGAGTGATGTCGTATGTGATGGTTCGGCTGCCGCTCCTCAATAGGCTGGTGTGGGCGGCAATGGGCCGGAGTCGCAGGATGATAAGGTGGAGTCTTCAATCGGTGTTTCACGATCCCCAGGCCGTAACCAGGAGCCTGGTAGAGGAAGACTTCCAAGCGGCGAAGAAGCCGGGAGAGGGACAGGCATGGAGGTATTGGCTGGGAAGCGAGATCGGATTAGGTGGGTTCCGTACCAACTTCGTTGACGAGTTTCACACACTTGACGTGCCAACCCTCATTCTCCATGGGGCGGAAGACAGGTACGTACCCGTCTCGTGGGCACGAAGAGCACACACGTTGATCAAGGACTCAGAGTTGTCGATCCTTCCGCAGTGTGGCCATTGGCTCACACGAGAAAAACCGACGGAATTCAATCGTGTGGTGATAGAGTTTTTGGCAAGAGAGTGAAAGTACGGGGTATCTAATCGTCCCTAACCTTCAAGCCTGCACCGCACCCTCTGCCTTCGGATCGTCTTTCTACGATGTATCTCGTGCGGTTTCTGGCATCTGCGTCTTATGGGCCGTATAGGCCGCTCCTTCTTTTCCGAGGCAGAAAGGGAATGGCCCAACACAGAGGCTGCGAAAACACCCACAGCGACAAAGATCATGTACATCAGAATCGGCACGAGACCCTTCCATTCCCGCTTTGGTCCGGTAGTTATAACAAAGGGTACTTTAATCGGCTAGAAGAAAGAGAAGGTACATAAAGACGTTAGGCATCTATGTTCAAATGCTCTGGTAGTCACTTATCCACAAGGGTATTGCACAAGCTGTGGGTAACTCTGTCCGAAACAGCACCAAATATTGTGTCAGAAGGAAAGGGAGACCCCGGTGCCATCCAAAGGGGTAATGGGGAAAGGGAAAGGAGGAGTGTGCACCAGGTTAATACTATTAGTATACCGCACATATCTTCATTAGCCAAATAGAGGCTTGTTACCGAGAGGCGGTTGGGGCACCTAATGCTCATGTTTAGGTTGGGGTACGGTGGTCAGGCGATGGTTATGCTCAGGGTCAATTCCTCAAGGGGTTATCCCGAGGCTTTCGAAAGAGAGCTTGCCCGGATTATTCATCAACGGCCGTTTGCGACCGTTCGAGAGTTTCGGCGTTCCGGTCGAAGCCACCCGACCTTACGCCGCACCGGGTTTAGTAAGCGGAGAAGACCTCTCGCGCCGTTTGGAGGAACGCCCGCAACGCCGGCGATGCCCACCGCTGCCCGTTCCACGCCATCAGGGTCCCGACGCGTATGGGCTCCCGCCACCCCAGCTCGGACAGGCTCCCGGACGCGAGCTCGGCCTCCACGCTCACCGCGGGCAAGACGGAAACGCCCATGCCGGCGCTCACGCACCGCTTTATAGCCTCTATGCTCTGGAACTGCAGCGTCTCACGGGGCACCACGCCCGCCGCAGAGAGCTGACGCTCGAACCCGCCGCGGTAGGCGCACCCGGATTCCGGCGCCTCTGGCAAGATCACGGTCTCCCCGCCCAACTCCTCGGGAGTTACCAGGCTGGAGTCGGCGAGCGCGTGAGCGGGCGGCGCGACGACGCTCACGGCCTCCTCGACCAACGGCTCGGCCGAAAGCCCCACGATCTCTGCCGGACCGTCCAGGACGAAGGCCACGTCCACCCGTCCCTCTTCGAGAGCCCGTCGCGTCGAGCCCACGAGCCTGCCGACGGCCGTTGGCTTGAGCGAGACCCTCACCCTAGGGTGGCGTTCGTGGAAGAGGGCCAGAAGCTCGGGAAGCCGGTAGGTGAGGAGCGTTTCTGGGGCGCTTACGCTCAGGGCGCCCGTTATCTCGCCCGACCCCACCCCGGCGTCGGCGACCGCTTCCTTGCTCTCCCGCGCGAGTCCGAGCAACCTCTCCGAGTAAGAGAGCATCACCCTCCCGGCCTCGGTCAGCGCGATCGTCCTTCCCAGCCGGTCGAACAGGGGTGCCCCGAGTTCCTGTTCCAAGGAGGCAACCTGCGAGCTCACGCTAGACTGCACGTAGCCGAGTTTGGCCGCGGCCCGGGAAAAGGAAAGCTCGTTCGCCACCGCCCTGAAGGTTTCCACCTGCCTCAGCTCCACCGCGCCTCATTTCCTTCGTTATCTGTCATAGAGATAACAGTTATCTGAGATGTTTGTTGGACACGATACTAACACGGGCTTACGATGTGGGTATGGTCGACCGGCATTCGGACGACGAGAAGCGAGCGGAGAGGGGCTGGGTCCATGGCTGAAGACAGAAGTGGAGAAATGGGCGGCGCAGCAACGCTCCGGTACGGGGCGAGGTTGCCCGCGATGTTTCTACTTCTTTTCGGAACCCTGGGGATCTCGACCGCCTACGGAATGCTCCTCTTGCTGCCGTTGTACGTCCAGAGACTCGGAGGCAACGAGGCGGACTTCGGGATCGTCATGGCCTCCGCCACCGTCACGGCGGCGGTGTCGCTCGGGCTCGTGATCCGTTACCCGGAGGCGTTGAGGGCGAACGTGGTGCTGGCGATCGCCGTCCTCCTCTACGGGTTCGGGGCGGCGGGCGCGGCGCTGGTGAGGGGCACTTGGCTGCCCCTCGTCGGGATCGGGATCTTGCTCGGTACGGCTTGGGCGGTGGTCTACGCCGCTTCGCCCATGGTGATGAGCGAGATGGTGACCGACCGGGAAAGGGTGACCCACTTCGGGTACCTCACCGGCACCCAGCAGCTCGGGATCGGCGTCGGGCCCGTGGTCGCCGGCTCCCTGGTAGGGGGCGGGCTAGGCTTCCGGGGCACCTTCCTCGTCGCGGGCGCCCTGTGCGTTCTGGCGGCGGTCCTCGTGTCCGCGGTGGGCATGCTCGTGCCCGACGCGAGGAAGACGGGCTCCGAAGGCGCCCCCTCCACCGGCTCCGAAGCCGACGCCGAGCCGACGAAAGGGGGGATCGTTCCGTTCAAAGCCGCGATGGGCCGCATCCTGCGCTCGGAGGCCGCGTTCTGGCTGGCGATGATCCTGATCTCCGCCTGCCTGTTCACCACGCTCACAAGCTTCCAGACCACCTTCGCCGCGGCGCGGGGCCTGGACTTCTCCGTCTACTACCTCTCTTACACGGCGGCCGTGATCCTCTCCCGTTTCGGTATCGCCTCCTTCGCCGCCCGCTACGACACGCGGCTCGTGGTCGCGGTGGCCGCGAGCGTGACGGCCCTTTCGGTTGCCTCTTTCCTGCTGGTGGGATCGAACACCCTCCTCTACGGGCTGGCCTCCGGCTTCGTCGGGATAGGCTACGGGTTGGCCCTGCCGGCCGCCCAGGCCCAGGCGGTGAATGTCTCCGAGGTAACCGTGAGACCTCGGGTGCTGCCGCTCGCAGGGCTGCTCTTCGAGACGATGATCCTGGCCTTCCCCCTGCTAGCCGGTTGGGTCATCGCGGGCTTCGGATACGGCGCAGTGTTCGTGCTGTTGGTCTTCTTGTGCCTGGTGCAGGCGGGGCTCGGCTGGGAGCGCTTCTTGGCGACGAGAAGGGCCACTGGTCCGGCGCGGTCAGGGAAGTCGGCATGATTCTCGGGACGCCACGTGGTTGAAGTCGTGCCATCGAAGACGGGCCGCGGACCAACGTCCCGCCGACTCGAACGGAGGGTCTTCTTTGAGGGCTCCGACGCCCTCGCATTAGAAGCGGCTTTCGACGGAGGCAAGCTCAGCAGCGACGGCCGTCTGCCATGGCTGCGCAGCACAGACGACGAGCTCGACCTGTGCGAATCTCTGGCCTCCCAAATGCCCGAGTGGCGCGACCGACGGCCCCGCCATCCTCTGCCTGAACTCGTTAGACAGCGCGTCTACCAGATAGCCTGCGGCTACGAAGACCAGAACGACTCGGACTTCCTGGGCGTCGACCCTCTGCTCAAGCTGGCGTGCGGCTCCTTACCGGAGACCGGTGGGGACTTGGCCTCGCAACCCACCGTCTGCCGGATGGAGAACGCGGCCACGTCCCGTGCTTGCTACCGAACGGCCCGTGCTCTGGTGGAACTGTACGCTACGCAGCGCGGCAAGGACGGCGCTCCGGAGAAGATCCTTCTCGACTTCGACGCCACCGCGGATCCTACCCATGGCGACCAACAGGAAAGCTACTACCACGGTTACTTCGAGGGGCACATCTACCATCCCCTTTTAGTCTTTGACGGCGAGACGGGGCATCTCGTCACCGCCGCCTTGAGGCCGGGCAACTCTCACGCCAGCCGCGGCGCGGTGGCCGTCCTCAAGCGCATCGTCGCCTCGCTGCAAAGGATCTGGCCGGCGGTGGAGATAGAGATCCGGGCGGACGCGGGCTTCGCCGTGCCCGCCGTCTACGACTACTGCGAGACCGAAGGCATAGGCTACACCGTAGCGCTCGTCACCAATGCGCGGCTTCGAGGGCTGGCGGTTCCTTTGCTCAACGAGGCTTTGGAACGGTACGAGAAGGATCGGCACAAGGTCAGGCTCGTCTCCGAGGGTCGCTACCGGGCGGGAAGCTGGGATCAAGATCGGAGGGTCGTCTACAAGACCGAGGTTATGGAGGAAGGCACCAACACCCGCTTCGTCGTCACAAACAAACCCGGCAATGCTGAAAACCTCTACGATCACTACGTCAAGCGGGGCGAGACCGAAAACCGCATAAAGGACCTGAAGGTGGCCCTCAAAGCCGACCGCCTTAGCTGCCACCGCTTCTGGGCCAGCCAGTTTCGGCTTCTACTGCTCGCGGCGGCGTACTGGTTACTAGACACCGTGCGGCGCAAACTCACCGCGGCGGGCGTGGAGCGGATGCCACTGGACACCCTGCGCCTGAGGCTCGTCAAGATCGGCGGCCGGGTAAAGGAGACGCTCACCGATGTGCGACTGTACCTCGCCTCCGGGCATCCGGTGAAAGACTGTGGGATATCCTCGCACATGGCGCGCGAGCGCCTTCATGAATAATCCGGGCTAGAGAATCTGTAGCTTGGTTCACCCTCACAGCAAGTGGACCCAACCTCGACAATTTCTAGGCAGAGATTTCGTTGAGGCTCCAGTAGAATCACTTCAGATGCTTTAGTCGGTATGGGGAAGGTCAGAGATTATGTGCGGAAGATACACCCTGA
>DATDKB010000274.1:0-5038 GCA_036520255.1 Rubrobacter sp.
GGCGGCCCCCGCAGGCTCATCCACCACCAGTATCGTTAGCATCAGCATCCCCACTGCCGCTAGCACCCCCGCAGCAGCCGCCGCAAGCACCCCAAAAGAATGGTATGTCTTGTCCATCTCTTTGCCGCTCCTTTTCCTCTAGGGCGAGATCGGTCCCGCCACATTAGTAGTAGTGACTACCATCGTAGTAGTGGCTAGCACTGTAACGGTCACGGCGAGCCGATACATCCCCCAAACAACGTATCTTTATGCGATTGCTTATGCGTTGCTTGGCCGTTGCGAACTTCCGAGAACGCCGTAGAGGCGAAGTTCGCAGAATGCACCTTCTGAAACTGTCCGAAAAGCCTCGGAGGCGTCTGTGGCGTAGCCCCACGGACCGCCAGGGAGGCCCTTTTCGCCCCATTTCGCCCTCCTCATAGCGGCCAAATCCACCCTCGGAGCGTCGCTCGGACCCCTTTTCGGACAGTTTCTCTACGAGGTTGAGTGTATAAGCGGGGGTCACTTCGGCACCTCCTACCTCCTTGAGGGGTTCCCCTTCCTCTTCGCAATCTCTCATGGTCATCCCGCTGTTCCTGGGGGACTCGTGGCTCGCGGCGCGGATTGAGGGTAGGATGAGGAAGGGTCGAGCTGGATGTTCTCAAGTTCATAGAAGAACCTACACAGTCCTACACGGAGGAACTGGGTACCCGCATCTCCCAGGCAGCGATTGGGGAGATTGCCATAAGAAGGCTAGCGAGTGAGGATAGATGGTTTGGTTGGTGCTTTACATAGCGACTATCTTCGCCGCCAACTGGGCGATAGCGGCCTTCGGAGTCGTGCCCGTGGGCTTCGGGCTGATGGCCCCCGCAGGCGTGTACTTCGCGGGGCTGGCCTTCACTTTCAGGGACTTGACGCAGGAGAAGCTCGGCCGGCGAGCGGTGGTCGTCGCCATATTCCTCGGGGCGGCGCTCTCCGCCTTGGTTTCTCCGCAGTTCGCCCTGGCGAGCGGGGCGGCCTTCCTGTTTTCTGAGCTGGCGGACTTCGGCGTATACACCCCTCTGAGGAAGCGGTTCTGGCTGTGGGCCATCATATTGTCTAATCTAGTGGGTGCCCTCCTCGACTCGGTTATCTTCCTCGGCTTGGCCTTCGGTTCCCTCGAGTTCCTCCTCGGGCAGGTCGTGGGCAAGACGTGGGTCACGCTGCTCACGGTGCCGTTCTTGTTGGCGTTCAGCAGGAGGCTCATCGGGAGGGAAGCAGCGTGAAAGGGGTCGTCTTCCTGAGTGCCTCCGGTGGCCGCGGGGGTTTATCCTTTGGGCATCGCTGAGCTACCCCATAAACAGGCTCTTTATCTTTTTTGACTGAAACCTTACCCGTGGGTTTACCCAAACGGGCCCACAGCCACAGTGTGCGCGCCCGGTTAATATGCGGGCACCAACATCTATAAAGGGGTAGAGATACATGGCGCAACAAAAGCAAAATCAAGTTCTGGGCCGCGACGCGAGGGGCCCGAGAGGGGCCCGATCACGGCGAAGCGGCTCGACTTGGTGCCGTGGAGCCACGGGAACACGGATGCGTTGGTCGAGTTCACGACCAACGAGCTGACCGCCACCTGCCCGATCACCGATCAACCGGACTTCTACGAGCTGAAGCACAGCTATCATCCGAAAGAGTCCCTGATCGAATCTAGAGCCCTGAAGCTCTACCTGTGGGGCTTCCGCAACAAGGGTATCTTCGCCGAGGACCTCGCCGCGACGCTCCTCGAGGACCTCGTCGGGACATGCGACCCAGTCGAGATGACGGTGGAGCTGACCCAGCGGGTACGGGGTGGGCTGCAGATCCGTACGGTCGTCCGCCAGCGTGGTGAGGAGTAGCTCGCCGCGTTGCGAAGTCAGGGTTGATGATCAGGAAAGTCCACCTTTACGTAAATCGACAGTACGCCAACTTCGGAGAAGTATCCTTCCACGCACTTCGGTGAATAGGCTCGCCTCATGGGCGTTGACAAGCCGCCCTCCGAGGCGTATACCGATGCTGACAACCGCATAGCCAGGATGCCTAACCCCCGGGTGGCGCCGGGGGGCGGGGGACCCACACGGGCCTTCTCTTAGAGGTCCGCGGGGTGAATCGCTAGCTGGCTTCGCCTAGCTGGCGTAGGGCTTATCTCTTTCGGCCCGAACCCGACAGCTAACCTCGCAGGCGCTAAGGAAAGAGGGCACCCCGGGCCAAGTGGTTCGGCGTTGGGAGAACCGGCACCGGATCGGGCGGCGCGGGGCGGTCAGCCACAGTCGGGCTACATCTGTGCGGCCTCCTCGGTCGTCTCTCCGGGGCGGCCAGCGGATACAGGGCCGGTGACTGCATCCCCTCTATGGGTTAAGAGGTGCGGTGCGGCACCGGCCTTCGTCGTTGGCGCACCCCCAGAGGAGGTGCGCAGGAAAGATGGACGCCCCAACGCCTCGTCGTCGGCAGAGCAGGGCCGAGGCGGCCATCAGCGACGCGATGATGGCCTTCCAGCACGGGTTCGTGGGACGCGGTCCGGAGCGGATAAGAACCCGGATTGTCGAAGACCTGGTGATAGTGCGGAGCTTCGGCGTGTTCACGGCCGCCGAGAAGCAACTCGCCACAAGCTACGAGGGACGCAGGCTCATCAAGGCCATGCGCCAGCAGGTCCTCGAGGCCGGCCGCCCGGTCCTCGAAGACATAGTCCAGAGGCACACGGGGGCTGGGGTCGTCTCGGTCCACTCGGACATCTCAACCAAGAGCGGGGAGTGGCTGGACGTCTTCGTGCTCGACCACGGCGTGGAGGAGGAACAACGATGACCAAGGAACACTCCTTGTTGGGGCAGTTCTTCTTTGGGGGCAACCCGAGCAGGGCCGAGCGGGAGGAGAAGGTCCTCCGCTACATCATCCACCGCATAGACGAAGATGGCGAATTGCATGAAGTGCTCGAAGAGCCTTACGTGCGGCGCAACTGCTCGCAGGACGAGATAGACGAGATTCGCAGCAACCCGGACCTGGTCCATGCCTGCAGGGAACACACGGAAAAGTTCTTCCACTCCGGGAAGTTGGACCCCAAGCGGCGTCTCCGGGTTTAGGGATAGCTGTGGTGGAGGAAGGCTCGGTGGTCACCCCCAAGGGAGCAAGGAGCCGTCTGGCGAGATGGCTGCTCGCGCACCGCGTCGAGGAGGTGAAGGGCCCGGAGGCTAGTGAGGGCCAGGAGCAGCACCCCTGGTGGCAGGTGGTGTGCCTCACCGGCGTGGACTACTTCTCCACTCTAGGCTACATCCCCGGCATCGCGGCCCTGGCCGCGGGCGCCCTCTCGCCCGTAGCGACCATGCTGATCGTCCTTCTTACCCTGGTCGGGATGCTGCCTATGTACCGCGTGGTCTCAGCCGAGAGCCCGCACGGGCAGGGCTCGATCTCCATGCTTGAGCGGCTGCTCTCGTTCTGGGGGGGCAAGGTGTTCGTGCTGTGCCTGCTCGGGTTCGTGGCGACCTCATGGATCATCACCATCACCCTCTCGGCCTCAGACGCCGCGGTCCACCTCGCCGAGAACCCTCTGGCGCCGGGCTTCCTTCGCGACCAGGAGGTCCCCATCACCCTGGTGCTGCTGGGGTTGCTGGGCGCCGTCTTCCTCAAGGGCTTCAAGGAGGCCATCGGCATAGCCGTGCTCATAGTCGCGGCTTACCTGCTGTTGAACCTCGTCGTCGTGGCCGCCAGCCTCTACGAGATCGTGACAAGCCCGCATCACTTCTCGGATTGGGCGGGGACGCTGCTTACGAGCTACGGCAACCCCCTTGTCATGATCGGCGTGTCGCTCTTGGTGTTCCCCCGCCTGGCCCTGGGGCTCTCGGGCTTCGAGACGGGAGTGAGCATGATGCCGCTCGTACGCGGCGAGGAGGACGACGATCCCGAGCACCCGGCCGGTCGCATCCGCAACACGCGCAAGATGCTCACGGTGGCGGCACTGATCATGTGCTTCTACCTGATCACCACGAGCTTCGCAACCATCGTGCTCATCCCAGCGGAGGAGTTCCGGGCGGGCGGCTCGGCCAACGGTCGGGCGCTCTCCTACCTGGCCCACGAGCGCCTGGGCGAAGTGTTCGGGACGATCTACGACGTGAGCACGGTGACGATCTTGTGGTTCGCGGGGGCATCTGCGATGGCCGGTCTTTTGAACATAGTGCCCCGCTACCTGCCCCGCTACGGCATGGCGCCCGATTGGGGCCGGGCGGTCAGGCCGCTCGTGCTCGTCTACACCGCCATCTCCGTTGCCGTCACGGTCCTCTTCGCGGCGGACGTGGACGCCCAGGGCGGGGCCTACGCGACCGGCGTTCTAGCGATGATGACCTCGGCCGGCTTCGCGGTCACGTTGACCGCCTGGCGCAAGGGCTCGAAGCCAGCAACGCTTGCTTTCGGGCTGATCACGGCCGTGTTCGTCTACGCCCTCGCTGCCAACGTCTACGACAGGCCCGACGGCCTCGCGATAGCCGCCTTCTTTATCGGCGCGATCGTCCTCGTCTCGCTCTTCTCTCGGGCGTACCGCTCCACCGAACTCCGCCAGGAGCGCATAGAGGTGGACGAGAAGGCCCAGCGCTTTATCGAAGAGGCAGCGAAGAGGGGCGAGATCCACCTGGTGGCCCACCGCCGCCGCTATGGCACCGAGGAAGAGTATGCCCGCAAAGAGCGCGAGCAGCGCGAGGACAACCACATCCCGGCCAGCGAGCCGGTCCTCTTCTTGGAGGTGGACGTGGAGGACGCCTCGGAGTTCACCAAGGTGCTGGAGGTGAGGGGCGTCGAGGTAGGCGGCCACAAGGTGCTGCGTGCCAAGAGCTCGGTGGTCCCCAACGCGATAGCCGCCCTCATGCTCTACCTGCGCGACACCACCGGCAAGGCGCCGCATTGCTACTTCGGTTGGACCGAGGGTAACCCGATCGTCTACCTGTTCCGCTACCTCCTCTTCGGCGAAGGGGATACCGCCCCGGTGACCCACGAGGTCTTGAGGGAGGCCGAACCGAACCCCGAACGGCGGCCCGCCATCCATGTCGGTGGGCGGTGAGCGGTC
>DATDKB010000275.1:0-4141 GCA_036520255.1 Rubrobacter sp.
AGGTTCTTACGGTCGTGGGCGATGAAGCCGTAACGCAGCGTCCGCGCGGAGGCCCCGAAACGCTCTTCTTTGGAGTCGAGGATCACGCACACGTACGACTCGTCACCGATGGAGGCCGGGGAGACAAGAGACTCGCCGGCCGCCGGCGTGGTTCCCGTCTTGATCCCGGTCGCCGGCCCGTAGGAGAACAGCAACTCGTTGGTATTGGTGAGAGGTATTTCCCTGTAAGGGGTGTTGATGGTCGCGTATTCTGTTGAGACTATGTCCCTGAACATCGGGTTCTGCATGGCTACCCGCGCCATCGTGGCCAGTTCCGTGGCGCTAGAGTAGTGTCCCTTCTCGTCCAGGCCGACGGGGTTCTCGAAGCGGGTATTCTTCAGGTCCAACGTCTTCGCTTCCTCGTTCATATCCTCTACGAACCCGTTCAGCCGGCTTCGCCGCCGACGTGTTCGGCCAGGGCGTAGGCAGCGTCGCCGGAGGAGATCAGGGCCGCCGTCAAGAGCTCCCTGACGCTCAAGAAGTCGCCCGGCATGAGGCCGACGTTGCTGTAGGCGGGCGTAGCGTAAGCGGCTGCATCCCTCGAAACCGTGACCCCCTCGTCGAGGTCGGCGTTCTCGAGGACGACAAGCACCTCCATGATCTTGGTGGTCGACGCTATTAGCAGCTCTCTGGAGGCGTCCTCCCCCGCCAGAAAGTCGCCGCTCTGGAGGTCCGTCAGGACCCAGGCCCGCGCCGCCACGTCGGGCTCGCCAACCTCCCTGGCCTGCTGGGCCGAAGCCGCGCCGGTTCCCGTAAAGACGAAGAAGACGAGGGCCACGGCGAACGTCGAGCCGAGCGTCACGACGAGGCCTGTGGTCCGGGTTGTCGGGGATCTATACACGGGGTTATAGAAGCTACGATGATTCTGTCCCGACGACAAGGGCACCGACAGCGGATACAATCTCTTTGTCGTGCTTTCTTCGAGTCCAGGTCCGGAAGCCTCGTGAAACGCCTGGCCGTCGTCTTCTTCCTGGTGCTGGCCACGGCGTTGTTCTACAGATCCTTCGGCAGTGCCGAGACCGGAACGGGCTCGCTCACGCTGCCGGAGCCTGCCCCGAACGAGGGCGACAAAGCCCCCGCATTCGAGGTGAAAACCGTCGCTGGCCGCGACTTCGAGCTCCCGGACCACGGCGTCTACGTGCTCACGTTCTGGAGCACCCTCAACAAGGACTCCAACGAGGCGGAGCACGGTTTCGAGAAGCTTGCCAGAAAGTATGAGAACGAGGGGGTCTCCTTCGCGGTCGTCTACGTCAACAGTGCCCCGAACGACGACCACGTTCCCTTCACGATGCTCCTTGATTCCACTGGGGAGCTGGTCTCCAAGTACAACGTCAAGAGGGTGCCCCGTCTGTTCGTGATCGAAAATGGCACGATAGAGTACGCCCAAGACGTCTACTACGAAAGCTACGAAAAGGACCTCAAAGTAGCCGTCGAAGAGGCCCTGGCAGACGAAAAAGATCAGGGACCTTCTTCAGTGGCCGGAGGCAACCAAACCCGCTCCGAGAAAGGATAAGAGATGACCAGAGAGAGCCTCGTTCGGATTTTCGCGGTGGTCGTCGCAGCCGCGACCGTACTCGTGACGGTCATCGCCGTCACCCACCTCTTTTCGGCCTAGAGAATTGAGAATAATTGCGAACTCGGGGTTAGGAGTTCGGAACTGGTTGTCGCATAATCCTCTCCAAACTCGAAACTCATAATGCAAAAGTCGTTACAGATGGGCTCCTGTCGTGCGTAACTCGTCCCGCGTTCGGCGGGCGGCTTCCCTGGCGGATCTCCTGTAATCCGTATTCGAGACTTCGTAGGCGTAGAGGATGGACCTGCTGCTGTTGACCAGAACGCCGCCGCCCTGGCGGTCGAGCAAGGTGCGGACGCCGGAGGCGTCGCCACCCTGGGCGCCGTAGCCGGGGGCTAGGAACAGCGCCTCCGGCAGGAGGTCTCTTGCGCGGGCCCCGATCTCGGGCCGCGTCACGCCGACTACGGCGCCCGCGTCGGGATAGTCGCCGTCCGACTCCCCGAGCTTCGCGACCAGCCGGGCAGCCAGCTCGAAGAGGGGCGGGTCTGTGGATTGCTGGAGCTCGCTGGCGGAGGGGTTCGAGGTCGCGACGAGGACGAAGACGCCCCCGCCCTGGTCTTGCCTGCGGGCCTCTTCGAGGAAGGGGAGAACGGCGTCCTCTCCCATGTAGGGGTTGACGGTGACGCAGGTGGCGCCATAGACGCCTAGATGTGCCTCGGCGTAGGCGGCCGCGACGGGGCCGATGTCCCCGCGTTTCACGTCCGCTACAACCGGCAGGGCGAGGTCTTTGGCAGCGTAGATCAGGTCCTTATAGATTCCCATTCCGGCGGGGCCGAGCCGCTCGAAGAAAGCAGCTTGAAGCTTTACGGCGGCGGCGTAGTGCTCCACGGCCTCGAGGATACCCGTGCAGAACTGCCGCGTGGCATCGGCCTCGGGCAGTACGCGCAGCTCCTCCGGGAAGCGTGAGGGGACGGGGTCTATGCCGGCGACGAGCACGCTGTCCTTGCGGCGAGCGGTGTCTGTCAGCGCCCGCATCGTGGTCCGTTGGTTCGGGATCCGAGGAAAAAGAAAGGGGGCGCGGAGAAGACCCCGCGGCCCCCGAAACGCACTCTCTTTGCTACTTGATCTGGTCTTTCAGGGCGTTGCCAGCGGTGAACTTGGGGACCTTCGAGGCGGGGATGTTGATCCGTTGCTTGGTCTGCGGGTTGATCCCCTGCCTGGCGTCGCGCTCTTGCACGTAGAACTTGCCGAAGCCCGTGATCTGGACCTGCTCGCCGTTCTTGAGGCTGTCGGTGACGACCTCGGTAAACGCGTCGAAGAACCTCTGGGCATCACTCTTCGAGGCGTTTGCCTTGTCTGCGATCTCCTCGATCAACGCCGTTTTGTTTAACGCCACCTGTTTTCCTCCCTACTTCGCTTTCACTCCTGTTCCCCCGATATCCGAGGGAATATACCAGAGACACTATAATGCCTCAATTCGTTTTAACTACCCGTAAATCTGCCATCCTAAGCAACGCCCGGAAGGAAAATCCTTCGAGTTCTTCCCTATTCTCTTCCCTGCGGTCGAGCACCGCTACTATCGCCGCGACCTCGACCCCCGCCTCGAGCAGGGGCCCGGCGGCCCTCACGGCCTGCGTCCCCGTGGTGACGACGTCCTCGATGAGAACGACCGTTTCGCCCCTGTTCAGGTTGCCCTCGATGCTGCTCCCGGCGGAGCTGCCGTGCTCTTTGGTTGCCTTACGGACGATGACGTAAGGCAGCCCCGTGACGAGGGCCGTGGCCACGACCAGGGGGACGGCGCCGAGCTCCACGCCGGCGAGCCGATCTACGCCTTCGGGTATCTGCTCCGCCAGGGCGCCGGCCACGTCGCGCAGGAGGTCGGGCTCGGTCGAGAAGAGATACTTGTCGATGTAGAAGCTGCTGCGCTCCCCGCTCGAAAGCACGAAGTCCCCTTCCAGGAGCGCCGCCTCCCTGATGCGCGGCGCAAGGTCAGACACCGGGCTCGGTCCGTTCCCTGGCCTCGTGCTCCTCGAGGGCCTCGTCGAAGGGGCCGAAATCTACCCCTCCCAAAAGGTCACCGATCTCGCGTGACTCCTCGCCCGCGGCGTCGAGCCTGTTCTCTATGCGAGCGTTGATCTCCGTTATGAGCTCGACAGCCTCGCCGAGGGTTTCGACCAGCTCTTCGTCCGGCACCTCGTTCAGGGAGTCGGTGAGCTTCTCAAGCTCCCCGACTTTGGCTTCCAGATCTTCCTGTTCTCTCCCGCGTTCCTCCATAAGTGAGGGACTATACACCATCCCGGCCACGCCTTCGGCCCTCCAAAGACCCGTCCCCACCGCGGCCGATCCGCGCGGCCCGGCTCAGCAAGAAAGAGATCGCCGCGACCGCTAGCAACGAGGCCGCGAAAGGCACGACGCCCCAGACTAGAAAACCGAACCCGGCCCTCATCAAGAGAAAAGCCGCCACGCCGGCACCCGCTACGACCAGCGGCACTGTGCCTAGCAGAAGGAACAGTAAGGTCTCTGGGCGCATACGGCTCACGACCTTACCCTACTTCGTGACCCGGTCGATGGCTTTGATCAGGTCGTTTA
>DATDKB010000276.1:0-2940 GCA_036520255.1 Rubrobacter sp.
GTCCTTAGTTAGCGCGTCCTCAGGCACCATCGAGGCGTCGAATTCCTCGAGGCTCCCCAGGAGCGTTAGGAAGGAGCGATCCCTCCCCGGCGCCTCGAAAGCTATTGAGATCCCGGTGGACCGGTGAGGTAGGATGGAGACCCTTCTTTTATGCCGGCGGAGTACAGCTCATCGAGAAGGAACCTTCCGAGCCGGTCCTCGCCCACGCACCCGACCAGCTGAAGCGAGGAGCCCAGCGCCGCCAGCGCCAACGCCGTGTTTCCGGCGGCCCCGGCAGCCCTCACCTCCATGTTTTCCACCGGCAGGTCCGTGCCGGGTGGCGGCAGCTCCGACACGGGCGAGACGAGGAGATCAACGTTGACGTTCCCGATAACCGAGATGGTGCTCATCCGACCTCCAGCTTGGTGTCCTCCTGTTCATGCCTGAAGCCGTCGGCGGACAGTCCCCGCGCCCGGGCTATCCTGTGGCTAAGGAGTTGAACGGGTAGTATCTCGAGTACGGGCGTCAGTGGGTTGGCTAGCTTCGGTATACGCACGACCCGCAGGTTGTCCGACCCGTCCACCGCGGTGTGGGTCACGAGGAGCACTGCCATCCCGTAGGAGGCAAGGTCCTTCGCTAGCGTGACCTCTCGACCCGAGCCAAAGACTACGCATCCCCGCCCGGGCTCGGCGACCTCGAGAGGACCGTGCAGGTACTGGAACGTGTCCATGTACGCCGCCGGTACCCTTGCCGCTTCCCTAAGGAGCAAGGCACCCGCAGCCGCGGAGGCCATGGAGCTTCCGCGTCCCACGAAATCCAGGGATTCCATCGAACCGAACGTCTCGGCCGCTGCTTCGGCCACCGGGATGCTGTCCTCCAAGACCTCGGACGCGAGGTCCGGCAGCCGGCTCGAGTCGGCCGCTTTGGAAGCCCCCAATGCTTCGCCAAGCGCCGCGCCGGCAGAGAGCGTGGCGGTATACGTGAGCACAGCTATGGCGGTCTCCTCTGCCGAGCCTATGGGCAGGCTCAAGTCGGCGAGCTCGGAGAGCGGACCCATACCGTGGTTGGTAAGCGCTAGGCGAGGCGAGAAGACGCGCGACAGTCCTTGCAAAGTCTCCGCGCTCTTCCCGGACTGAGAGATGCCGACGTAGGATGCGCCGAGGAGGTCTCCGCCGGGCTCAAGCAGCTCGGTGGCGGAGACGGCGAAGGCCGGCCGGCCAGCGGCGCGCAGGGCGTAGGCCGCGGGGATGGCGGCGAAGTGGCTGGAGCCCATCCCGGCAAATACGAGGGAACCGTGGACGAAAGAGGAGAGGTCCGCCTCTCGCAAAGCCTCAGAGAAGACCTCGCGTGAGCGGGAGAGGTTCTCCGGCTGCGATAATATGTCCTCCAAGTATCCCACGCTCACCCCTTCACTCCGCCGGCGGCGAGTCCGCCGACGATGTAGCGCTGGAACAGGAACGCGATCGCCAGAGGAGGTAGGGACGCCACGATGCCCCCGGTGGCGATCATCCCGAAGTCCACAGCGTTTCGGCCCGTGAACTCGGCGATGGCCACGGGTATGGTCTTCGAGCCCAGAGAAGATGTGAATATAAGGGCGTAGAGGAACTCGTCCCACGCGAGCAAGAAGCCGAAGAGAGCCGTCGCCAGTAGCCCCGGACGGGCAAGGGGCAAGACCACGCGAAAGAGGGCACCCATGCGGCTACAGCCGTCGATGCGGGCGGCGTCCTCCAGGTCCCTCGGGATGCCGCGGAAGTAACCGCTCATTATCCATAGCACGAAGGGTGTGATGAACGAGCAGTAGACCAGCACGAGACCGAGCTTGCTGTCCAAGAGGCGCAGTTGAACCAGCGTGAGGTAGAGAGAGATAAGGATGGCGATCGGCGGCAACATGTAGGTAGAAAGGAAGAGCAGCAAGATTGCCCTCTGGAAGCGAAACCTGAGCCTGGCGAAGGCATACGCCCCGAAGATACCGACCCCCATGGAGATGAGCACCGAGCTGGTGGCAACGATGGCGCTGTTCACCATCGCCGCCCGGAAGGTGGACGCCGCGCTGCCGGCGCCAGAGAATACCTCGGCGTAACGGGAGAGGGAAGGGTTCTCCGGAACCCACCTCAGCGGTCGGACCAGGAGGTCGGCCGGTGCCGCCAGGCTAGAAATCACTAGCCATAGGAACGGGGCGATGATCACTGCCGCCGTGAATATGGCGGCCGCGTAGATCAGGATCCTGGAAGAGACAGAACTTTGCACGGCTAGTACTCGACCTCCCCGCGCCGCAGCAAGCGCATGTAAGTGATGGCAAAGAACAGGATGAAGAGGGCTATGATGTAGGCCAGGGCGGCGCCGTAGCCGAACAGCTGGTTGGAGAAGGCTTCCACGTAAGTGTAGTAAGCGATCGTCTGCGTTCCGTTTGCCGGCCCGCCGCGTGTCATCACGTAGACGAGATCGAAGACCTTGAAAGCCTCCATGGTCCTCAACACGAGGACTATGAGGATGGTCGGCGTCAAAAGGGGAAGCGTGATACTGAAGAAGCTACGAACCTTTCCGGCTCCGTCTACCCAGGCAGCCTCGTAGAGGTCCCGAGGTATAGTCTGGAGTGCCGCCAGCACGAAGAAGGCCGCGAGCGGCGTCATCTTCCACACGTCGGCCACCACGATCATGTTGAGCGCCATCCATGGCGTCCCGAGCCACGAGCGGTACTCCGGTATGACGTGCAACTGCGTGAGCAGAGCGTTCAAGGCCCCGTATTCCGGGTTGAAGATCCAACGCCACATCGCCCCGTTGACCACAGTCGGCAGGGCCCAGGGGAGGATGACGATGGACCTGAGCAACCAGCGCCCCCTGAACTCGGCGTTGAGCAGCAATGCTAGGAGTACCCCAAACACCACCTCCAGCACGGTCGTGGAGAGGGTGAAGTAGAACGTGCGGCCTATCGCGGCCCAGAACTCCCCACTCTGCACGGCC
>DATDKB010000277.1:0-4831 GCA_036520255.1 Rubrobacter sp.
CACGACGTAGAGCTGGTCCCTGATGTTGGAGATGGTCCCGAGCAACTCCTCCGGGGACTCGTAGCCGAGCATGCGGGCCATCGCGGGGTTCGCCGTCAGGAACTTCCCTTCGACCGTGGTCTGGAAGATCCCCTCGACGGCATTCTCGAAGATGGAACGGTACTTCTCCTCGGCCATCCGGCGCTCCTGCTCGGCCGCCCTCCTCTCGGTGATGTCCTCGTGAACGAGCACGACCTCCTGGACCCTGCCCTCGGCATCCTTTACGGGGTAGATGAACGCCTGTACCCAGCGGTGGGCGACGTCGCTCACGCTTGGGATGGTGGCCTCGGGCTCGTACCTGACCGGCGGTACCGCTGTGGCCCTGCCCGCGAAGGCCCTCTCGATGTAGGGCATTATCCCTTTCTCGACGAGCTGCGGGTCTTGCAAGATGTTGTACTCCGGTATCTGGTCCAGCGTGACGCCCCAGAGTTCCTCCCAAGCCCGGTTGACCCTCAGCGTCCTGCCGTCGGGGGAGAAGATCTGGGTGCTAAGGGGCGACTGCTCGATCATGAGCCTGAACCTCGTCTCCGAAGCCCGCAGCGCAACCTCGGCCCTGCGCCGCTCGCGGCGCACCTCGGCCTCCCTGAGCTCCCGCTCGATGGCGCTGTTGAGCCTGGCGAGATCGTCCTTCATGAGGTAGTCGTGGGCACCGGCCTTCATGGCCGCGACGGCGGCGTCCTCGCCGATCTGGCCGCTCACGATGATGAAGGGCAAGTCTACGAAGCCCTTGCGCCTGAGCAACCCGAGCGCCGCAGACGAGCTGAAAGCGGGCATGGAATGGTCGGAGATGACGAGGTCCCAACTCGCCCCGTCGAGCGCGGCCTCCATATCCGCCGGGGTGTCGACCCGCTCCCAGATAGGGTCGTACCCGCCCTTGCGCAACCTCCTCAAGAGGAGCATGGTGTCGTCTTCGGAGTCCTCGACGAACAAAACCTTGAGGTCAACGCCCATTCAGGCTCCAGCCCGGAGGATCCGGCGCGGACGACGCCCCGTGCTGCCATACGCACGTTGTCGGCCCGACCGCTCTCGCGCCCTCGTGTTCGTTTGTGTAGCTCCCATCACATCGAGCCCCTATTCTATTGTCACCAGGCGGTCCTGGCAACTCGACACCTGCCGAGAAAACACGCGAAAATCACTCATTCGGGGGATACATGGTCGCTATCCGCGGGGCTATCATTACGTAGTCCGCGTTTTTGTATACTTGCGGGCAGAAGGACCGGAGCGGAAGGAGAGGCGATGCAACAAGACCCCAACCTCGGTGGCGGACAACGGCAGGTTTCCGAAAGCCAGGCGGGCGCGCAGACGATGAGCCCGCAGGACGAGCGAACCTGGTCCATAGTCGCGCACCTGAGCGTGCTCGTGGCGCTCATTGGCCTGATGCCTTTCGGCGCGCTGCTGGTGTGGCTGCTCTACAAAGACCGTTCCGAGAAGGTGCGCTTCCACGCCCTGCAGGCGCTCTGGTACCAGATAGCCTGGATCGTTGTCTTGATCGTCTACTCCTTTATCGCGGTGTTCCTCTCTATAGTGACGCTCGGCCTCGGTGCCATCGTGCTGGTACCGCTCGCGTTCGTGATCGCCGCGGTGCCCGTGATACACGGCTGCTACGCAGCCTACCAGGTTAGCCAGGGAATCGACTACCGTTACCCCTACATCGCAGACAAGATAGAAGGCCCGCGCGGCGTGGTCTGAAGGCAGCCCGGTTAACGCGGTACAGAGGGCAGCATGCTATGCCGACACACTACGTTCGCAGAGACGACAGGGACGCTTGGGAGCTGCTCGAGACGCTGGCTCCCGGGCGGGGTCGGGGCGGGATGAGCAACGGCGTCATCCTCCTGGTCGAAGACAATCCCGACGATGAGCTGCTCGCCCTGCGGGCGCTCAGAAAGAACAACGTGATGAACGAGGTCGTCGTCGCTCACGACGGGGTCGAGGCGCTCGATTACCTGTTCTCGAGCGGTCCCCACGCGGGAAGGGACACCTCCGACATGCCGCGTTTGATCCTACTGGACCTCAAGCTGCCCAAGGTGGACGGCCTCGAGGTCCTAAAGCGCCTGCGCTCGGACGAGCGTACGCGCCTCTTGCCCGTCGTCATCCTGACCTCATCCAAAGAACGCAAAGACATGCTAGACGGCTACGGCCTTGGCGCCAACAGCTACGTCCGCAAACCGGTCAACTTCGAACAGTTCGTCAGTGCCGTCGAACAACTCAAGCTCTACTGGCTCGGCCTCAACGAAGCCCCGCCGAGCCTCGCCTAGCAGCACGCTCCGGCTTCGCCTACGCTTTCAGCACTTCAGCTTGTCAGCCGGTCAGCGAGACGGCCCGGGGCACCACCCCACGACACCCGTCTTGCAGATAGCCTCATCTAGATAGTTAGCCGGCTAACCATCGGCAAAAAGCTGAAATGCCTCCTTCAAGAAGACATTTCGCCTTCGAGTTCGTCGATGAATTGTCTGGCGGTGCGGCCCGAGCGTCCGGCGTGCCAGCGGTCCCAGAGGATGGCGCGTTCCTGGAGGGTGTCTTCGGGAATGTCCAGCCCGCGGTCTCGGGCGAGGCCGGCGACGATCTCGAGGTAGCGTGCCTGGTTGGGGGCAGGGAAGGTCAGGCGCAGCCCGAAGCGGGCCGCGAGGGAGAGCTTCTCCTGCATGGTGTCGCGGGCGTGAACGTCGTCTGAGCCGTCCTCGCGGTCTGAGAAACCCTCCCGGATCAGGTTTCTGCGATTGGAGGTGGCGTAGAGCCTGACGTTCTCGGGCGGCTCCTCGACGCTGCCTTCGAGCAGCGCCTTGAGGGCCTTGTACTCGACCTCGTGCTCCTCGAATGAGAGGTCGTCGACGAAGACGACGAACCGCGGCCCGCGCCCGCGTAGGATCTCGAGTACGCTCGCCAGCCCCCCGAGGTCCTCTTTTTTGACTTCGACGAGCCGCAATCCACTGCTGGCGTACTCGTTGAGGACGGCCTTGACGGTGGAGGATTTCCCCGTACCTGGCGGGCCGTAGAGGAGGGCGTGGTGGGCGGGAAGCCCGGCCAAAAAGCGCTCCGTGTTCAGGATCAAAGGCCCACGCTCGCGCTCGTGTGCTACCAGTCCAGCGAGCCTGACCGGGTCGGGACGAACGACGGCCCTGAGCCGCCCCTCTCTCCACCGGAAAGCCCCGTGGCGGCCGAAGGGTCCCGCGCCGTGCAGCGAGTAGTGGCCCGCCAGAAGCTGCGCGCAAGCCCCCCAATCTTCGGCCGCCGATAGCTTGCGCGCGATGGCGTGACGCGGAGATTCCTTCGCCGGCGCGGAATCCTTCCAGGGAACCCAGAGTCCGGCCAGGCCAGGCACGGCTGACTCGACCCTACCGAGCAACGTCGCCGCATCAAGCGCGAACATCTCCCGCAGCGTCTTCAAGTCCCGCCCCGCCTGCTCCAGCACTGAGGCGCTCACCTCTCCCCTCTCGCTTCCGAGACTAAACGGGTTCTCATCGTCCAGTATCCTGCCCACCAGATAGGACTGCCACGCATCCGGCAGCAGACGCTCCTCTTCGAGGGCAAGTCCCTCCCACAACCGCCCGAAGCCACTCGCGAGGGCGCCGGAATCTGGCCGTCCATCCTCCAGCAACTCCAGAACATCCAGAAAATCCCGCGAGACAGATGAGTCTATGACGCCGCGCAGCACGCCGATACCACGCGCTCTGACGGATAGTGCAGCCGGGTTACCATGCTCCATGGAGGAGCATGGTAGCATGCTGCCTGTGGCAGCTTGTCAGCACGTTCCGGCTTTTAGGCCTCCACTTTCAGCATTTCGGCACGCTCAGCCCTTCGGGCTTCGCTCGTCGGGAAAAGCGTGGAAGCAGCGACCGCCGTTCGCAAGAAGGGACTCCTCTGGCAAGGTAGCGCTTCGCGAGCGCAAACGACGCCGTCCGAGGAAAAGCTGAAAGCTGAAAGCGACCGAAGGGCTGAGCGTGCCGAAATGCTGACAAGGCGCGCAGCGCCGTGCTCTCACGTATATATGTCTCGGCGTCGGAAGGCGAGCGCGGCCAAAAGCACGAGCACGAGCGCGACGAGGGTTATGCCGCCGAATCGGATCCAGTCGATGCCGTTCTCGATGGCCGAGCCGTAGTAGTAGAAGACAGAGGCGTGCCGCCAGTCTTCGAGGTCTTCGGAGGCGCGCCCTATGGCATCGATCAGGTACATGCCGAAGAGGAGAAAGGCCGGGATTGAGATGGCGAGGGCCCTACGGTGGAACAGCGCCGAGCACAGCAGCGCCAGGGCGCCGAACGCGGCGGTTATCGGCCACAGGTTGAGTACGCCGTCTGTGATCTCTCTAGGTGAGAGGTCTACGTCCACGAGCCTGGCCATACCCCAGGTGAGGAGGCCAACGAGGGTGCAGATTCCTAGCAGCGAGATGGCGGCGGCGAGGAAGTTGCCCGCGACGAGCTGCCAGCGCGGCAGGGGATTGCCGAGCAGGACGTCTATGGTGCCCCGCTCTTCGGCCCCGGCTATGGCGTTCGCGAGCGCGAGGATCGGGAAGAAAGAGAGGGCGAGGGGCGCGAGCCCGAAGAACTGCGAGTGCAGGTAGTTGGCAGGGTCTCCGAGATCGGTGACGCCGAAGGCTTCCAGCATTCCTTTCGGGTAGGCCTCCATAAGCTGGTTGAGCTGCTCGGCGCTTCCCTCGAGGGCCGTGAACGAGGCTACCATCGCGGCGCTGTAGAGCCCGAGCGCGGTCCCCCAGATGAGCACGCTCCTCAGCTGCATCCTGACGGTGTGCGAGACGAGCGCGACGAGGGTTCCCCGCAGCGCTGTTCTTGAGGTTTGC
>DATDKB010000278.1:0-4416 GCA_036520255.1 Rubrobacter sp.
TCGCAGGCTCATCGAGGACCCGCCCGAGGGGGAGGGGATCGCCTACCCGCTATGGGAGTCGCCGTTGTGGGCAGACTGGGTAAAGGAGTCGGGGCGAAGCCCGGCGCCCGGTTCCAGGGAGGCCTCCCCGCAGAGCGGCCCTCTGTCCTCAGTGTGGGCCGCGGCCCGGTGAGATCTTCGCACGGATGAAAAACGGCGCGTGTCTTCCCGACTTCATCGGCATACAGCGTGTTGCGATGGCATTGAACCGAATGGCGCGATGAACGCATGAAAGCATACTGGGGCACAAACGCGTGAGAGACAATCCCCACTCTCAAGCAGGAAGGTCGATAGAGCGGAGCAGTTAGGCCAACATCACTGCAATCCGCTGTAAGAGCCCAGAAGGCCGGCACGACCTGGTTGGGCCACAACCTGCAGCTTCACCCCGACGTCTGGATGCCCAGGAACAGGGAACTCCACTACTTCGACGACCAGATCAACGATCCGAAGAACCCGATCTCGAGGCTCTACAGGAGAATAACTGGAAAGGGCCACGTGCACCGGCGCTGGCGCCGCCAGGTCAGGAGTCGCCTTCGAAGCCACTCGAATCGTCTTTCGGGGCGGGATCTTCTCTGGGACCTGAGGTACTACGCAGGGGCGCCGGGCGACGGGTGGTACGCCTCGCTCTTCGAACCGGGGCGGGGGAAGGTGAAGGGTAAGATCACACCGGCCTACTCCACGCTCCGCCTCGACGACGTAGCCCACGTTCACGACCTCGTTCCCGAAGCGAAGATCATCTTCCTGATGCGCAACCCGATAGAGCGGGCCAAGTCCCAGTTCGTGATGTGCCTCGACAGGTCAGGGAAGAGAGATTTCGGCCTCACCCGGCACAACAAACTCCTTCGGAACGTCGAGAGGGAAGGGTCACGGTCGAGGACGGATTACCTGCAGGCGCTGGAGAATTGGGCCACGTTCTACCCGGAGGAGCGGATCTTCGTGGGCTTCCTCGAAGACATCCACTTCTATCCGGAGGAACTCCTTGGCAACGTGTACCGGTTTCTCGGCGTCGACGCCTCCTTCAGGTCGCAAGGTGTCGGCGAGAGGGTCCACGCCAGGTCGGCCGGCCGCATGACGTCGGACGCCGCAGTCGATCTGGCAGGCCTCTACCGGGAAGAGCTCTCGCGCCTGAGCGAGCACTTCGGCGGCTATGCCTCATTCTGGTTCTACTGCGCCGAGCAACTGATCGCAAGTCCCCCCCAAGAGGGGTACGTACCGTACCCGCTGTGGGAATCGGTGATCTGGGAAGAGTGGATTCAAAAAACAGCAAGGAAGCCGGGCTACCAGAGCGGTCCCCTACCCTCGGTGAAGACCGCCGTGTGAAGACGGTCGTCGCGGTAGTTTCTGCGCAGGGCTGAGGAGGCAGAGGGTGCGAACCCGCGAACCGAAGTCGCAGCTCGAAGCGAGCCAGGGTCCGGAAGCGTGAACCGGGCGAACATCGTCCTGACCGGACTACCAAGGTCGGGCACCACGCTGGCTTGCCGCCTGCTGAACACGTTGCCGGACACGGTGGCGCTGCACGAGCCCATCGCACCAGGCAAATTCGCCGACGCGGAGGATGAAAGTGCCGTGCTCGAAGGTGTGGAGCGGTTCTTCCGCAGGATGCGGCGTATGATCCGCCGCGAAAAAGTGGCCCTCTCGAAGAACGTCGGCGGCAAGATACCAGACAACGCCTACGAGCAATCGACGTCCGAGACCGGGCTGCGCTCCCACAGCGGCGGGAAGGGAACCGAGAAGGGGAAGATGGCCGTCGATAAGGAGTTGAAGAGGAACTTCCTCCTGATCGTCAAGCAACCGGCGCTCTTCAGCGCGCTCCTGCCGGTGCTGGGAGAGCGATTCCCATGCTACGCGATGGTTCGCAACCCGCTCTCCGTGCTGGCTTCCTGGAACAGCGTGGACCACATGGTACGCGAGGGACACTCCAAGAGGAGCGGAGCTCTACGACGAGGGACTGAGGCGCGAGCTGGCTTCCACGCAGGACGGCGTCGGCCGGCAGTTGCTCCTGCTGTCCTGGTGGTACGAGCGGTTTTACACGACCCTCGACAAGAACCACATAGTCCGCTACGAGGACATCGTGAGCTTCGGCGGCGGGGCGCTCTCCGCCATAACTCCGGTCGCAAAGACGCTACGCGAGCCGCTCTCGAGCCAGAACCTCAACGCCCTCTACAACCGCGAAGAGCTGCGGGAGCTCGGGAACCGGTTGCTCTGTAGCGAGGGCGCCTACTGGCGCTTCTACACCCGCGAGACCGTAGAAAAGCTCATCGAAGAGATCGCATGAGCAAGGCCCAAGCCTGACGAACTTCAGCGGTCAGCCAAACCTTGACAGCTAACCGCTTCTGCTTTTGGGTTTTATGGCTGCGCTGGTGCCGAGCACCAGCCCCGAGTCGTCCTCGGCCCGCACCGCCAGGTACGGCTTGTCGGTGCGGATCGCCATGGCGGTCTCGAAGCCCGCCCACGGGACTGACCCGACCGGCTCTAGCCTGCCCGGTTCGGGCCCGGCGAGCACCCGCCAGGTGATCGCCTCCGTGGCCCCGTTCCAACTGGCGTAGACGTTTACTTTGCGTCCCTTGCCCTTCTCGGCCACCACGGCAGGGTCTTCGGCCGGACGTCCGCTCCACGTCTGGCGGAAGGCTCGATAGGACTGGGTCTCGCCAGGGAACTTGAGGTCGAAAATCAACTTGCCGTCTTTGCTATATTCGGAGCTGAACGGTTCGGTGCCCCAGCCGACAAAGACGTTGCCGTTGGAGAGCACCTGCATGTTGCCCTGGGAGGTGGAGAGCGGCTTTTCGGGGTGGGTGTACTCCCGGACCAGGGTGGCTTTCATCGCGTCCTCGTCGAGCTCTACCACGATCCCACGGGACTGATCGTGCAGCTCCGGCGGTGCGCCGTTGTCGAAGATTGTGATGGTGCCATCCTCCTGGCGGCGGGCGTCGTGCTGGGAGATGGTCCTGGTGCCTTCTCCCATCTCGAAGTCGCTCTCCTTGCCGCCCAGGCGCCACAGGACCTCGCCGCTCTGGCGGTCGACCTTGTAGACGGCGTAGGTTCCCTTGGCATCGATGAGGAAGTTACCGTCCGGTTCCACCTCTATGGAGTTGATGTGGAAGTAGTCGACTGGCTCCCCGGGATCTTCCTCGGGCCCACGGTAAGACTCCCCGACATCGACGTGATCGAGGCTGTGCCACTCGAAGAGGACCTCCCCGGTCTCGAGGTCGAGCTCCTGGGCTATACCATCCCAGACCGGGCCATCTTTCTGACCGCCGATGGGGGAGAGGTCGGTCCGCGCCTGGTTATAGATCGTCAGGAGCGCGGTGTCCTGCGGGGTGATGGAGAACTCGTGCAGGTCGCCTTTGTAGCCGTTGCCCGCCCTGACCCGGCGCACCTCGCGGTAGGAGGAGTCGAAGATCACGTACTCGCCTTCGCCGTGCCCGGCAACGATCCCGCCCTGCCACCAGGTGAGCACCGGCTCTCCTTTGTACGTCTGCACCTTGAAGTCCGTCGCGTACCTGTCCTTGCTAAACCAGACGAGGCGCCCTTGATTGTCCACGATCATGGGCCCGTCCTGCCCAGCGCCTTTCTTGACGGCGACGAAAACGTACCCAGGAGCCACGCTGTCGGAAGTCTCGACGTTCAACCCGACGGTGGGCGGCTTGAGGTCGGAGCGCGAGCGAAAGCCCTGCGTCGACCCCGATTGCCCGGAGGAGGATATCGTCGATATCCAATCGGCCGGTCGGCAGCCAAGCGTGTTCAGAAGAACAGCCCCCGCGGCCCCCGCGCCCGCAACCTTGAGAAACTCCCGTCGTGTATGCCTCGTGCCCAAACTCTTCCTTCTCTAGCCATCAAACCCCGAAGGCAATCCCGGGGACCGGAACAGGACCGGGCAAGCGTAATTCGCCGCCGCCCTCAACGCAAGTAGGGAAGCCGTAATGACGGTTGGACGACGAACGTCTAAGATGTGGTGCCATGTCTTGGGGGCTCTCATGAGGGCGTTGCGGGCAACGATCGTGTCTCTTGCCTTGATGCTGTTTCTCGCCGCCGGCTGCGGCGTGGGCGACGCCGATAAAGACGCGGGCATCGCGGGCCCCAACGCTTCCTCGCGTCCAGGCGAGGCCACCAGGGAGCGGTCTGCCGACAACAGGCCGAACATCGTGTTCGTGATGACCGACGACATGGACGAGAAGATGCTGGCCCGCATGCCCGCCGACCGGCTCCGACTGGCGGACGGCCATCCTGAACGAACAGAACCAGAGACAAAGGTTCCACATCCCCGACTACGAGGCCGACAGGACCATAACCCAGACCTACGTGCGGTGGAAGACCGGGGAGCGGGAGCTCTACGACCTGCAGAAAGACCCGTACGAGCTGGAGAACATCGAAGACAAG
>DATDKB010000279.1:0-4728 GCA_036520255.1 Rubrobacter sp.
GGATCAACCGACGCGATTTCCTAAGGCTCGCCGCAGGTACCGTCTCCATCGGCTTCCTCGCCGCCTGCGAGTCAGAAGGAGAAGGATTGAAGGGCCAACAAGAAGTAGACAGCGCGAGCAGCCGGGGTCGCCTGCGGGCCAGGCCGGATCTTCCTCCGTCGGACGCGGCGAGAGCGGGTCTTCGTCCTCTGGGACTGGGCTCCACGCGAGACGGCCTCCTCTACGTCCCAGCGGGCTACGGGGCTGACAATATGGCACCGCTGGCCTTGACCCTACACGGCGCGGGTGGCGACGCTCGGAGTGGCATCTCCCACTTTCTCCACCTGGCCGACGCGGCCGGGGTCGTCCTGCTTGCGCCCGAGTCGCGCGGGAGGACCTGGGACGTGCTCGTGGGAGGCTACGGCCCGGACGTCGAGTTCATCGACCGTGCGCTGAAGTGGGCGTTCGACCGTTTGGCTTTGGATACCAGGAGGCTGGCGATAACGGGCTTCTCCGACGGTGCCTCCTACGGCCTCTCGCTTGGCCTGACCAACGGCGACCTCTTCACGCACCTGATCGCCTTCTCGCCGGGGTTTATGGCCCCGGCGCAGCGCAGGGGCAAGCCGCCCGTCTTCGTCTCCCACGGGACGCGCGACAGGGTACTCCCGATCGGGCGCTGCAGCCGACGGATCGTCCCGCAGCTCGATCGCGCAGGTTACCGGGTTCGCTACCGGGAGTTCGACGGTCCCCATACTGTGCCCGCGTCCATCGCCCGCGAGGCGCTGCGTTGGTTCAGCACGGATAAACGCACGACGGATGTGCACGCCCCGAGGGGTACCCACGTGTGAGGAGGAAGCTCAAAAGCTAATCATGGCGCCCGCTACGCTCTTCAGCGTCCGGGGATGCGAGGAGCACCATGTCCGTCCTGGTTCCTTGGTCCGTGGTTTGACTGCTAGTGTACGCTCGTAAGCACAAACTCCGCCGTCACGAAGTGGGTTCCGGCTTGATAAAAGGCTACGTCGAAGGCGAATACGAACCTGGAATTGACACCACGCTGACACCACCGGGAGCGCAATACGGTGCAACGCAGGGCAAGGTAGAGCAAAGATAGTGCCCCAAATATGCTGGGTTTGTAACCCTGTGCAAGCCCCTGCGACGCCTGATGGATCACTCGTAGCTGGAGATCAGGTCAGAGGTTCGAGTCCGTTGGTTAGCACTCTATTTCTCTTCTGTTGGCGGTTAGACCGTGGTCACGGAAGCGACGCTTGGGCAAGCAGTCCCAGTGACCTGCCTTTCCAAGAACAGTGGGTTTGCGCGGGACCTCATTCGGTCAATATAGGATGGTATGGCACGGGAGTAGAACCAGTGCCGGTTTCTTACCGAACGGGAGGTACGATGTTCTCGGGATTGATGCCCGCGATGGTTACGCCCTTCGACGAGGGGGGAGAGGTGGATCTTGAGGCCGCCGAGGCGGTGGTGGAACGGTTTATAGAGGCGGGGGTGAGCGGGATCTCGCCATTGGGAAGCACCGGCGAGTTCTCGCACCTCACCGCCGAAGAGCGGAAGCGCTTCGCCGAAGGGGTGGTGAGTATCGTCGCCGACCGGGTGCCAGTCTTGGTCGGCGTGGGGGCGCCCGGCACGAGGGAGACCGTCGAACTCGCCCGACACGCCGAAGGTGTGGGGGCGGACGGTTTGCTCGTGGTGACCCCGTTCTATTGGAATGTTGGGGAGGAGGCCCTGTTTGCGCACTTCTCCGCCGTCGCGCGGGCGGTCGGGATCCCGGTCCTATTTCTTGATGTTGAAGGTCCACTTCTTCCTGCTCGACCTGCTCCCTCCACCCCCGTCAGCATTGGCATAGGCCTCTATCTCGACCGTGTGGATGCCTTTGGAAAGGCTTCCGGTGGAGCATCTCAGGGTGCCGGAGGACGGCCTGTAGTCGAACCTCATCACCCGCCCGTCGAGGTATAGGTCTATGCCAATGCTGGTCAGGCTGCTCCGCCTGTCCACTACGTAAGCCTCGATGGTGAGGTTGGAACCACTCACGTCTCCGGCGGGGCTCATGGAGGATATGACAATCCTGCGGCGCCTACCGCCGACGCGGCCAACAACCCTCCTTCTGCTACCGCAGGCCCTCCTTGGGCCCCGCCGGACCCGGTACCGCCCCGTCTCCTCCGTCTGCCCACGCGCTTTCACTCCCCCACAGCAATGTCCAAGTAGTCGGAAAACACAGAGCCGGACGTGGGGTTGTCCCCGTCAACGCCGAAAGCGTCAGCACCTTACCCAACTCTCTCGTCGAGCGTACCCGTTCTCGAGACCTACCCAGAACTGCCTTCAACCTCGTCGTCCAAAGCTGCTCCTTCCCTTCGACAGTCCTTTGGACCCCGCGACTACTGGTTGGAAGCGCCGATCACGTCCCTGATCGTGATCCGGCCTCCTGCTCCGGTACCCTGCACCTGGGAGAGGTCGACCCCGAGTTCCTGGGCCTTCTGCTGGGCCGCCTGCGTGGCGTCCGGCTGCTGCTGGTCGTCCCCTCCGCCGGTGGCCTGTTGGGCCGCCTGCTGTCCCTGCTGGGCCGCACCCCCGGCGGCGTCTTGCGCCTGGCCCGCTACCTGCCCGGCCTTGTCCGTCGCCTGCCCGGCCGCTTCTTGGGCCTGACCTGCTGCCTGACCGGCGGTGTCCTGCGCTTGCTGGGCTACACCCCCGGCAGCCTCCTGGGCCTGCCCCGCAACCTGGCCTACCTGATCGGTGACCCCGCCCAGGGGTCCGCCGCCTTGCTCTTGACCCTGCTGACCCCCGCCGGTCAGGACACCAACGGTGTCCTGCACCTGCTGGGTCGCTCCACCTGCGGCTTCCTGCGCCTGGCCGGCTACCTGGCCCGCCTGGTCGGTCACCTGGCCTGCGGCCTCCTGTGCTTGTCCGGCTACCTGACCGGCGGTGTCCTGCGCCTGCTGGGCCGCCCCTTGCGCGACCTCCTGCATCTGCTGGTTAGTCTGCTCGGCGACCTGGTTCATCTCGTCTTCCACTCCAGCATCCTGGGCGGCCCGCTCCATCGTGCCTTCGATCTCCGAGTAGTAGTCGACCATCTCCTGGATCAGGGCCTGGGCGTCGCCCGCGGGGGCCTGCTCGGCGTACCGCTCAAGCTGCTCGTGGTAGTTCTGGACCTGGCTCCTCACACGGCCTATCGACTGCCCGAAGAAGCTCTGGGCCTCTTGCAGGTACTGATCCTCTTGCGTCTGCTGCTGGGCGTTCTGCGCCTGTTCGCTCATTTTGTCTCCTTTTCGGTCGCGCATCACTGATCCCGCCTTTTCACCGGTTGGTCCTGAACTTCGCCCGCGTGTAGGCTGCGCAGGCTGTTCTATTCCTCCCTACCTTGTTGCTTCGCCTCGGCTCACCGAGTCACTCGCATCCCGCAGGCGCTCGCGGTGGCGACAGGATTGGGCGGAGCATGGGCTTTCTCTCCCTACAATCGCGGCTCCGTCGCCCGCCTCTTGAGTCCCTCCCGAGCAAGTCGCTGTCCTCGCGAAGATCCGCGCCTTCGATGGGCCGGGGTGACTCCCCGAGCGGTTGGATCTGCCCTTGCGGGTCCCCACGCATCCCGCCCAACACCGCTACTCGGTTAGATCCTGCCTGGGGCGCTTTCATCGGCCGTTTCTTTGGCCAAAACCCCAGTTTGGCTACCCCGGTGCGGTGCCCTAGGTGACGCTTCATGCAGCCCTTCGCTCCTTCTAAGTGCGTTGCATCTCCTTGCGGTCGCCGCTTCTACGACTCGTGGCCTCTCACCGTAAGCCCTGTGTACCACCGCGCGATCGACGGAAAACCCCAGAGGTCGGCGAAAGCGGCATTCGGTCCGAAAGGTGCAAGATTTTGGTCCGAAATGTGCAGCAATATCGGGGGCTCGCCAGTAGGATAGGCCGCACAGGGGTGGGAAGTAGAAACCTGCGTGGAACGAGGGTGTCCCGCACCCGGGGCGAATGGTGGGGGAGAGGAGACTCTCGCCCGGCTCTCGAAGAGGATGGTCACCGTAACACTGTTTCAACAGGAGAGCGTTTTTGCAAGCCTGGTCCGGACCCGGGAACGCGGCGAACGCGCGCTTCACGCCGGCGGCTCGCTCGATAATCGCCATGCGACGCCACGCGGCCGGCGCCGTCGATCGGGCGCGGTTTCGCGCCGGGTAGGCCCGAGCCATTGACCTCGTACTTGACGGCCGCGTTGCGCATGGTCCTCGAGGGCGCAGCAGCCTAGCCTTGCACCTCCAGGGGCGGGTTCTCGGCGATCGCCGCCGTGGACCTTGTGGACCTTCGCTCCTCGCGGCTCGCGGCCTCAACGCGCACCACGAGCGCGGCCACCCTGAGCTCCCGGGCCCGTGTCCCGGAGGAAACGCCGTCTATCCCGAGCTCCCGCACGTCTTCCTCGAGCCGGTCGACCATCTCTTCCAGCCGCGCCTCGGCCCGCTCTGCGAACCGTTCGTGCCCCACGTCTATCCACTACTCCTGAACGCCGATTCTTGTGGTGGTTTTGGCAGTGCCCGGGTAGCGCCGTGTGGCGCCTACTCGGCCACCCGCTGAGCGAGCAGCCGCTTCGCCTCCCAGACGATCTCGTCTTGCGCCTTCCGCGAGCTCGTCGTCTTGGGCCAGCCTGGCGCTTCTGGCACCCGGTCCCGAGCGCTCGGCCCCGGCCTGCAGGGCATGGAGCGCCGCCTGCGCGTCATTATGCGTTTCCTGCGTCGTGTCCTCGATCACCTCGATCGGG
>DATDKB010000280.1:0-2441 GCA_036520255.1 Rubrobacter sp.
GGGCATCGCCAGCTCCCCGCTTAGCGCGGCCCGACGATTCTACCAGCTTGTCAGCACTTCAGCTGGTCAGTCGTTAGTTAGCCGACTAACTATTTATGGAGGGCGCTTTCGGTGAACGGTTGCGCCGCAAACCTTGATGAGGCCCGCGGCCTAACTGACCGCCCTCTCTTCCTCTCTTTCGTTGGCGGCGAGGACTTTCTCTACGAGGTTCGGGGGGACTTCTTCGTAGTGGCCCGACTCGACGTGGAAGTTGGCGCGTCCGCCGGTTATGGAGCGGAGGTCGCGGGCGTAGGTGAGCATTTCGATCTGGGGCACTTCGGCCTGTATGACCTGGCGCTCGCCGCGCTGCTCGACGCCCATCGGCCTGCCCCGGCGGCTGGAGAGGTCGCCCATGACGTCGCCGACAAGCTCGGATGGCACTAGTACCTCGACCTTCACGTAAGGTTCGAGGAGGACGGGGCGGGCTTTCTCGATGGCGTTCTTGAAGGCCATCGAGCCTGCTACTTTGAAGGCCATCTCGGAGGAGTCGACGGTGTGGAAGGCACCGTCGTGGAGGCGCACCTTCACGTCGACGACGGGGTAGCCGGCGATGCTGCCACCGGTCATGGCCTCGATGATGCCCTTCTCCACGGCGGGGATGAACTGGCGTGGGATGGCGCCCCCGACGATGCCGTTCTCGAACTCGAAGCCCGAACCGCGCGGTAGTGGGGAGAGCTCTATTCTCGCGTCGCCGAACTGGCCACGGCCCCCGGTCTGCTTTTTGTAGCGGCCCTGGGCCTGGGCCGAAGACGTGATCGTCTCCATGAAAGGCACCTTGGGCGGTCGCGCCTCGACCTCGACCCCGTAGCGGTGCTCGATGCGCTCCAGCGCGAGCTCGACGTGCATCTGGGCTAGGCCGGCGAGGATGTCTTCCCCGGTCGCCTCCGAGCGCTCCAGGCTGAGCGAAGGGTCCTCGTCGACGATGCGCCTTATCGCGTCGAAGACTTTCTCTTCATCGCCGCGCGCCTTCGCCCCGACCGCGAACGCCGCCGTCGGCTCGGGAAGCTCGACGGGCTCGAAGGTTATGGGTTTTTCGGGTTTGCAGAGGGTGTCGAAGGTTGCGGTGTCGCGGAGTTTGGCGACGGCGATGATGTCGCCGGCGACGGCTTCGGAGATGGAGTCGCGCTCCTTACCCACGAGGTGGGAGATGCCTCCCAGCCTCTCCTGGGAACCGGTGCGCGGGTTCGTCAGGGCCTCGTCCGAGCGGCAGCGGCCGCTCACGACCCGCAAGACGCTCAGGCGTCCCGCGTAGGGGTCAACGTAGGTCTTGAACGCGTAGGCGGCGAACGGGCCGTCCGGGTCGCAGGTGACTTCGTCGCCATCTTCGGAGATCCAACGCGACAGGTCCGAGGGGTTTGGGGCGCTGCCGGCGATCACGTCCAGCAGGCGGTCTATCCCGATCATGCGGTCCGCGCTCGCGGCCAGGACGGGGATGATGAGGCCGTCGGCTATGCCTTTGCGGATACCGTCGAAGGCCTCTTCGGTCGTGATCACCTCCCCTTCGAGGTACTTCTCCAGGAGCGTGTCGTCGTTCTCGGCGATGGCCTCGAAGAGCTGCGTCGTGGCCGTGTCCACCTCGTCTTCCATGCCTGCGGGAATCTCCGCTCTCTGCTCCCCGTCAACGAAAGCGGTCCCGGTGAGGAGACCGTAGATCCCCTTCAGGTCGCTCTCCCGTCCGATTGGCAGGTTGAGCGAGACGACGGCCTGGCCGAAGCGGGTTCTGAGTTGCTCGACCACGGCCCCGAAGTCGGTGCGTTCCCTATCCAGGTGGTTCACAACGATGACGTGGGGGATGCCTTCCTTCTCGCCGCGGCGCCACACGCGCTCGGTGACGACCTGTACAGGGTCCTGGGCGTGGACGACCAGGATCGCGCAGTCGGCCACCCTCTGGGCGATGAAGGCGTCCCCGACGAAGCCCCCGTCCCCGGGGGTGTCAAGGACATTGACCTGGCGCCCCTTCCACCCGAGGCTCGCGACGCTCATGCCGAGCGTCATGCCCCTCTCGGTCTCCTCGTCGGTGTAATCTAGAACGCCGCTCGTCGCGCCGCTCCGTCCCGAGGAGAGCCCGATCATACCTTCTGCAATCGAGGTCTTGCCGCTTCCGCGGTGCCCGATCAGGCACACGTTCCTGATGGTCTCCGTCTCCACAGCCACGGATTCCTCCTTTCGTCAGTTCCACCCCCTTCGCCCGTCCCCGCGGGCGGGGCACCTAGCTTATCGCAGAGAGGTCCTCCGCGCAGAAAGAGAAGGGCCCGTAAGGGCAGCAGCCTTCCTCATCGGCGGCCCGAAAAGTGCTAGACTCATGGCTCGAACGACTATGGAAGTCGCCCCTCATACCTTTCGCTGGAGACGTGATCTGAGCACTACGTTCGAGAGAAACCGCGCGGTGGTCGTAACGAGAG
>DATDKB010000281.1:0-23097 GCA_036520255.1 Rubrobacter sp.
GGGACGCTCAACGAGGAGGCGCCGGCCGCGGTCTTGGATCTGCGCCGCACCTGGGTGGCGACGGACGGGACGCGTAAGTATCTCTTCTACACCCACGATGGGCACGCCATCGAGACGGTCATGATCCCCGAGAAGGGCCGCAACACCGTCTGCATCTCGACCCAGGTCGGGTGCCCGATGGCCTGCAAGTTCTGCGCCACGGGGTTGCTCGGCATCAAGCGCAACCTCAAAACCCGTGAGATCGCCGAGCAGGTCTTCGTCGCCGCAAGAGATATCGCTCCCGACAGGGTTTCGAACGTGGTGGTCATGGGGATGGGCGAGCCGATGCTCAACTACAACGCGACGCTCGGGGCGCTCAAGGTCTTGAACGACCCTGACGGCTTTGGCCTTGCGGCGAGGCACATCGCGGTCTCGACGAGTGGGTTGGTGAACAAGATCCGGCGTTTCGCGGACGAGCCTGAGCAGTTCCATCTGGCGATCTCGCTGCACACTCCCTTCGAGGACGAGCGGCGTGAGATCATGCCGGTCGCCTCCCGCCACACAATCCCCGAGCTGATGGACGCTGCCCGCTACTTCGTGACGGGGACGCGCCGCAAGCTGTTTTTCGAGTATACGCTGCTCGCCGGCGTCAACGACCAGCCGCGCCACGTGGAGGCCCTCGCCGAGCTACTCGATCATCCGCTTTACCATCTGAACCTGCTCCGCTTCAACTGGACGGATACGGGCTTCTCTGCAACCTCGAAGCGCGGCGCGAGGGAGTTCTTGCGGTACGCGAGGGAGCTCGGCCTCTCGGCGACGCTCCGTCCGAGCCGGGGGCAGGACATAGACGCCGCCTGCGGCCAGCTCGCCGCCAAGGATTTGCGCGGGCGTCCCGCCGTTCCGACCATCTAGGCATTGAAAGGCGAGCCCGCAGAGAGGCTGGACCCGCGGGCGATAACGCTTTGGAGGATCACGGGTCTTCTCAACTTGCTTCCGCTCCTCGTCGGGGCAGGTTTCGCCGCTTGGGCCCTGATAAGGTTCGGCGACGTTTCCCTGTTCTTGGCCGTTGTGCCCGTGCTCGCGGTCCTTGTGCTTGGTGGCATGGTCGTCGGGGTGGCGCCCGGGTTGCGATGGAGGAGGTGGCGGTATGAGATCAGGCCGGACGAGATCGACCTGCAGCGGGGAATTTTGTGGGTTGATCGCACGCTCGTGCCGCTGGCCCGCATACAGCACGTGGACACCAGGCAGGGTCCGCTGCAGCGCCGGTTCGGCCTATCTACGGTTGTCTTTTACACCGCGGCTGGACCGAACCAGATCCCCGAGCTCTCCGTTCCCGTCGCCGCAGAGGTGCGGGACCGCATCGCCGAGCTGACGGGGGAGCAGGATGAGCTCTGAGAGGCATCTCCACCCGGTCGCCATGCTCATCGGGGCCATAGGGACGCTCAGGCGTTGGATCAGCGGGCTTATCTTCCCCGGCATAGTACTCTTGATGAGCCAGGGGTTTAGCCTGCGGACGGTGGCGCTCTTCCTGATCGGCGTCCTCGTAGTCGCCGCGCTGGCGGCCCTCTGGGGGTTCCTCTCCTGGCGGGCTACGACATACACGGTCATCGGCAATTCCTTTCGATTAAAGCGGGGCGTTTTTCAGAAGAGCGAGCGGACGATACCCCTGGATCACGTCCAATCGGTGGATACCGTGCAGGGGGTCATCCAACGCGCCTTCGGCGTCTTCGAAGTTCGCATAGAGACCGCAGGTGGGGGTTCGAGCGAACCCGACGCCTCGCTCTCCGCGCTTGACAGGGCGGCGGCACAGTCGCTGCGGCGCGAGATCTCAGGTTCCCAGATGGAGGGAACCGAAGAGACAGCTGGTCCTGCGGTCCTACGGAAACTCTCGACGCGGGAATTGTTCGTGGCTGGGGCCACGAGCGGCCAGATCGGGGTCGCCTTCTCGGTCCTTGCCGTCGGATCCCAGCTTTTCGATGATTTCTTCTCCGACGATTTCGTCCGGCGTCTCGTCGAGACCCTGGCGCCGAACTGGCTGATGGTGCTCTTGATCTTTATCCCCGTGGGCCTGCTTCTGGCCTGGTTTCTGGCGATCGCAGGAACCGTCCTGGCCTACACAGGCTTCACGCTCTCGCGCGAGGAAGATTTCCTGTACATCAAACGCGGCCTCCTCGAACGCCGCGAGGCGACCATACCGCTCGCCCGCATTCAGGCCATCCGAATCTCCGAAGGCGTGCTGCGCCAACCCTTCGGCCTCGCCGCCGTGCGCGTGGAGAGCGCCGGCTACGGCGAGGACGCCGGCGTCTCGACCATGCTGTTCCCCCTCCTGCCCCGCGGTGAGGTGCAGGAGTTCCTGGCCGAAGCGACCCCCGAGTTCGCCGTGAACCCGGCCTTGCAGAAACTTCCCCGTCGAGCCCTCAGGCGTTACGTTTTCAGGGCCGTGTTCGGGTACCTGGTCCTCGCCCTCGCTGCCACCCTGATCTCCTTCCTCGTCTTCCAGTATGCCGTGGGTCTTCTCGCGTTCTTCCTGTTACTACCCGCCGCCCTGTACGGATGGCTCTGTTACAGGGATGCCGGATGGGCTTTCGAGGAGGATCGGCTGGTCGTACGTTACCGGAGCCTGGGCCGCAAGACGGCCGTAGCGCCCCGGCGCCGGCTCCAGTCGCGCGAGGTGACACGCAGCCCCTTCCAGCGGCGTGTGCGGCTCGCCACGTTTCTGGCTGAGGTCGCCTCAGGATCTGGCGGCTACGCCCTGCGGGTCACGGACCTCGACGCAAGAACGGCCGAGAAGCTTGCGGGGAACCTGGCACCGGCAGCCCGCCTCGAAGGCGCATGACGCGCCTGTCGCTTCGCCATCCGCACCCTGTAAGACATGGGCTTGAAGATCCGTCCCTCCGGGCGCCAGAGTGGAGTCTGTCACCTCGACGGGCAAGACTCTAGGAGGTACGGGACGGTGGCAGATGCCTTGGGACAGATCACGGGTACCCTGCTCTTCATGCTCCTCGTGATGCTCGTCGTCGGGGGCGTATACTACCTGATCCGGCGTCCCAGGGTGACTTTCTGGGGCGCGGTCTTTAGATGGTGGGTCGTGCTGATAGCCGTGCTCCTGGTCGTCATCAATGTCCTCGGCCGGCTCGCCAGCGCATGACCTACCGACGGTCTCGGGTAGTGAAGTCGCCAGGGCCGGAGCCCCCTCTGCCAGTATCCGTTGTCGGTTTGTCGGGATCAGGGGGAGAACGCGTGTGAGAGGACTAGTTGGGTCGAGCGCGAATCCTCTACGGCAGAGCCCCGCACGATATGTGTTGGCTGTGGTCTTCGGGCTGATGCTGGGCTTGTCGGTGGCGCTACCGGTGTTCGCGGCCGATGGAGGGATAGGGCCGGAGATCGTAGGCGGTACTCCGGTGCCGAACGGCGATTATCCTTTTGTGGCCTCGCTCGGCGACGCAAGGTACGGTGCGGTGGCGTACAGGCGGCGCTCCTGTGGCGCTTCCCTGATCGACCAAAATAGCGTGCTAACGGCCGCGCACTGCGTAAGGGACACCCCGAAACGGCCCTTGCGCGTCGTTGTCGGATGGACGTTGCTGACCGGCGGCGGTGGACAGACGAGGCGTCTCTCACGCATTTCCATCCACCCCAGGTTCGACGGGTCCACGAGCCTGACGTACGACGCCGCGGTCCTCACGCTGAACAACCCTGTCGGGGGTATAGCGCCGATAGAGCTCGCCAGCGCCACCCAGGACCCGCTGAAGAGTCCGGGGAGCCTGGCGAAGATAGCCGGCTGGGGAAACACCATAAAACAACCCCTGAGTGGCAACAACGCGGGCGACTACCCCGACCGGATGCGCGTGGCGCGCGTGCCGATCGTCTCCGACACCAGGGCCAGGAAGGTCTACGTCCCGGTCTACGTAGGGGCGCTGATGATCGCCGCCGGAAAGGGAGAAAAGGATAACTGCGACGGCGACTCGGGCGGTCCCATGTTCGCCAGCACGGCCGGCAAACGCTACCAGATCGGGATCACCAGCTTCGGCAAGGGCTGCACCACGCGCACCTACCCAGGGGTCTAAACTGAGGTGAACGCGGGCTCGATAAGACGCTTTATAGTGAACGCGGCTGGCCTCTGAAAGCAGCTTGCAAAGGACTGACCCCTTTGAAAGCTCTCAGCAAGTCAGCATTTCGGGCATCAAGAACCCGACCGGCTGAAATGATCGCGTCAAGGAACGGTCAACCCTTCCGCAAGCTGCTGTGACGGTGCGGCTCTACACACTGCGCTTCTCTACGAGAGGCTGTGGGCGGTATCGGCCAGGGCTCCTGGTATCTGTGAGCCCGGCGGGATGGAGGTGTCGATGCGCCTGACGGTGCTCTTGCCGGCCTCGTCTTCTTTTAACATCCAGACCTCGTCGACGAGGGCGGATTCCTGCACCTCGGCGACGTGGGAGATTATGAAGATCTGGCCGAAGGAGCGCTTGAGACGCTCCAGCGCGAGCAGCACGTTGTTGCGCCGCCCGGCGTCGAGGCTCCCGAAGACCTCGTCGAGGACGAGGAAGCCCAGAGTTCCGCCGCCGCGCACGGCGATGATCTTGGAAAGCGCGATCCGGGCCGACAGGCTCGCCACGTCCGCCTCGCCGCCGGAGAAGCGATCTATTACGTACGAATCGTCGAAACGGTCGAGCAGCTTGACGCGGTAGTTGTCGTCAAACTCCATCCGCTCGTAGCGGCCGTCGGTGAGGTCGCGCACCAGGGCCGACGCCTCTGCTTCCAGCATGGGCCGGGCCCTGGAGGTTAGCGTCCTGAAAAACAGGGTGAAAAGGCTATCCATCTCGTCCATCCGGGACGCTTCTGATGCCCGCTCGTTGGCGAGCTTGCGGTCCGACTCGAGCCGCGCCAGCTCCGAGTTCGCGCGTTCGATCCGAAATTCGGCATCCTTCCACTCGCCCCCGAGGTGCTCGCGGGCGTCCCGCAGCTTCTCGACCCGCTCTCCGGCCGCGGCGACCCACTCCCCGGCCGCCTCGTACGCGGCCTCGTCGAAGCCGAGATCATCCAGCTGCTTTCGCGTCTTCGCCTCCCGCGCGGCGGCCTCCTTGCCGGCTTCGCGTGCCTCCTCCAGCGACAACTTCACTTCTGGCCGGGTTTCGAGGCGGCGCTCCAGCTCCGCGGCCCGTCCCCGTGACTCGTCAAGCCTCGCCTTCTCCCGCTTCTTCTCGCCGTGGGCCTCGGCGTCGTAGGAGACCCCGGCGAGGTCTTCTAGCTCCTCCACCAGCTCCGAGGCGCGCTTAGCCCTGTCGGTGTGTTCGCGCGTCAGGCTGACGACGTGCGGACGGGCATCCCGCAGGCCGCGCAGGCGTTCGCACCTGGCGCGGGCCGTCTCAAGGTCCGCTTCGGTCGGGATGGCGGAGCCGTCGAGGCGGGTTGCGAGCTCGCGGTGGCGTTCCCTGACGTTCTCCAGGGCTTCGAGCCTCTCGACGGCGCGGTCTTCGGCGCGGACGAGGGACTGTTGGATCTCACGCCAGCGGCCGATCCTGGCCGAGACCTTCTGGAGCGTCTGCTCCGTGGAGTTGGCCGATTCGACGAGCTTGCTGGCCTCCTCGGTGTCGCGGGCGGCCAGGCGACGGAGGGATGCCGCCTGACGGTAGAGGGTATCGGAGATCTCCTCCTGCTCCCCGCTCTCGAAACCGCGGTGGCAGGTGGGGCATTCGTCCTCGTCGCCGCTGACTATGGCCTCGCGTGCCTTCTCCACGTTCCTGGCCTCGCGTTCGTTGGCGTTGGCCCGGCCCCTGTGGTTGGCGGCCAGCTCTTTGAGCTTCTCCGCCTCCTCGCGCAGCGAACTCTCACGCTCCTCCAGGTCCTCGCCGCCAGATGCGTCGTCCAGCTCTTCCGCAAGCGTCTGCTTCTCCGCGACCGCCGCCTCGTGCCGCTCCTTCGCTTCGCGCTCTTCCTTCGTCAGAAGCCCGAGCTCCTTGTGGGCGGAGGCGGCCTCCCGCAGTTCCTCGTAACGCTCCTCGGCGACCGCCAGTTCTCCGGTGGCATTCCCAAGCACCTCGCCGGCCCGGGAGAGGAGTTCGGGACCGTCCAGCTCGAAGAGGTCCGCCCATCCCGGGACAGGCTCCCCGTCTGATCCCTCATCCAGGCTTTCGAGCGCGTCCCATACCTCCGACTCTATAACGGCGACGCGCTTCTGGGCCTGGAACAACTCCCTACGGTTCTGCTCGCGCCGCTCTGACCGGCGCCGGTCTTCTTCCAGCCCTTCGAGCTCCGTCTCCAGTTCCGGTAGACGCCCGAGCGCCGGCTGGAGGCATCCGACTTCCTCCTCCGCCAGCGCCAGCTCTTCCAGGTCCTTCTCTGCGTCAACCGCCCGATCTTCGGCCCGCTTCCGGTCGGCTTCGGCCCTCTGCACCTCCCCGGAGAGACGGTTGTGCTCACGGTACGCCTTATCGAGCGCGGCGCGGGCCTCGGCGGCCTCCTTTTGTTCGGCTTTGGCCTGCTCGTGCTCTACGACGGTTTTTTCTAGCTCTTCTTCCAGGCGCCGGAGTTCGGTCTTTGCCGCTTCGAGGCCGGTGTTCAGTTCGTCCAGGTTCGCTTCTGCGAGGCGGCCTTCGATCACACGCGCTTCCGAGCGCAGGTCGTTGCGGTCGTCGCGCAGGAGCTTCTGGGCGGCCTCTACGCCGCTGATGCCGAGCATCCGGCTAACCCGCCGTACCCGGCTTATGCCGTCGTCGTGGGCGAAGAAGCGCAGCTCCTTCTGTTTCGCGTAGAAGGTCGCCTCGAATGCCGTACGGTCCATACGCAGCAGGTTCCCTTCGACCCAGTTCGTGACGTCGGTGGCGCCGGTGACGACGGTCTTACCGTCGGGGGCGCGCACCTCTGCGGTCGTGGCGTTGCTCTTCAGTTGCCTTCGGACGGTGTACGGGCCGTTGTTCGTGGCGAGCGTCACCTCCACGATCGTCGGTTCTTTGGTGGAACCGCCGCTCCAGGGGATCATCTCCTTCATGAACCGCGCGTCGCGGGTGGAGCCGAAGAAGGACCACAGGATCGACTCGAAGAGCGTGCTCTTCCCGGTCCCGTTCGCCCCGACGACCCCGATGGCGCCCTCGGGAGGGAATAGCTCGACCGGATCCCTGAGTCGCTTGTAGTTCTCTATGTAGAGCCGCTGCAGGTTCACAAAGCGGTCTCCGGACCATCAGGTTTCTCGCTCGCCGCCCGCACCAGGTAGCCCTTGCCCCTCTCCAGGAACTCCTCGGCGAAGCCCTTCTCCAGCTCACCGTTCTCCCGGCGTTCCTTCACGAACGAGGCGAACTCCTCTGTGAGCGGCCCGAAGACGGCAGAGACGGGTCCTTCGCCGTCCTCCGTGCCGGAGCGCTCGTCCGCATAGATCTCCAGGCTGAAATTGAGGCAGCGGCGTTGCAGGTCACGCAGCAATTCCCGGTCCACCCCGCTCGCCACCCCGCGTTTCACGTCGAAGGCCCGCAGGCGGACGACCGCATCGTCCAGGTCGGCGTCGTTTGTGCGCTTCCGGATCTCCTCCGTCAACTCCGCCGCGTCCAGCTCGCGGCCCTTGATCTTCGGTAGGTCGATCATCCGCCGCGTCTGTATAGGCACGTGCTCGACGCCGGTCAGCCCGCTGCCATCAAACTCCACGATGGCGAAGCCTGGCTTCGAGTCGACCTCCCCGAACCCGAAACGCTCGGTAGCGCCAGCGTAGTAGGCGTTAGGCTTGTGCTTGTGGAACTCGTGGTAGTGGCCGAGGGCCACGTAGTCGAAGCCACCTTCCAGCATTCCCGGCTGGAGGTTCGCCTCACCCATCTCGTGCTGCTTCGCTTCGAGGCCAGGCACCATCCCGTGCGTCACGAGTATGTTCACGTCGGCTTCACGTGCCGGGGTTACCGCGCCAGTTTCAAAGACGGCTCCGTGCGGAACCAGCGTCACGCCGACGCTCGCATCCCCGACAGGCTCGAGATGATATTCGACCTCGAAGCCGTGGGCGGAGATCGCGTTTACCAGGTTCGCGTACTCCAGGGCCGCCGTCGTGGAGCGCAGGCGCGGCGTCTCATGGTTGCCCGCAGCAACTAGGTAGGGAATGTTCCGGCCTGTGATGCGGAAGGTTTGCTTGAGGAAGCCGATAATCACGTGCGTCGCAGGGCGTACGGAGTCGAAGACGTCGCCCGAGTGGATAACGAGGTCAACGTCCCGCTCCAGGATGGCGTCCACGGTGCGTTCGTAAGCCTCTTGAACATCGACCTCGCGCTGGTTTCGGCTAGTCTCGGAATGGAACTTCGCGTACCTCGTGTACCCCAGGTGCGTATCCGAAATGTGGGCTATGCGAACTATGTTTGTGATGTCCTTTCCGTTTTCGGTCTCCGCTATTCTAGCCATTCGGCGGTTGATTCACGAGGTCGTTTCGTTGCCACGTGTCGAACGCGATGGTCTACAGGCGAGAGATCAAGCTATCATAGTCGGTGTGCGAGCCGATCCAGAACCTAACGACGGCGTCTCTGTAGGCGGCCAGAGGCGCCTTCCAACTTTATGATACAGAGGTCGGCAACATTCTACTCATAGATTACACGAAATCGCTCGCATACCAGCGGCATATCGACAGAGGGCTCTTTGCCTATGGTCGGTAGCGTGCGCGAGAAGAAGCGCCAGTGGGCGGCGCGCCAGTACTCCAGCGAACGATGGCCCTCTCCCTCTTCGTACGCGAACTTCGCGTCGACCTCGTCGTAAGGCCGCACGACTACCTCGGTCGTCTCGACGATGCAAAGAGGGTCGTCTTGTCCGTCGAGGACTATGGTCTTCGACCCGGCCTCGGGCAAAGCCGAACCTTCGGCCTCGTACTCCCAGAGCGCCGAGCAGGTCGCCGTCTTTGCCCCGGTTACGATCAGCGTTCCGAGCTCGTCGGCCAGCCGGGGCGAGTCGCCCCATCCTTCGGCCACGTATTGCTCGTCGCGCATCGGCGAGCCTGCCGGAAGCGTCTCCAGGTAACCGCTCCAGTAAGCTTCCAAGCGATCATCGTCCACGTCGGTACCCCCACAATTGGGTTGTGTCTTGGTCGTGTGATCGCGTACTGCTCTGTAAGCTCGAGCTTTCGTTCAGTTATATCTTCTTTTGGCTCGGGCGTTAACGTTGCCATATCCGACAGAACAAGGCGCGGCGAGGGCGGTTCCGAACCGCCCCTACATGAAGATCCCGCTTCAAACGATTAGCGTGATCACACCCACACCAACGAGCGCCCCCGCCCACAGGAGGTCGACGTTGAACCAGGTGCGCTTGAGGATCATCAAGCCGAGCCTGTCGTAGACGACCAGAGCGACGGTCGCCATCACCGCGAACATCGACACGGTATGTACGGCGACCGCCGCGAGGTCGGCGAGTGTCGCCGGGTTTGTGAGGTAGAGGTGTACGCTGTATCCCCAGTGTTCGTGTGCCTCGTGCGCCCGGTATTCCATCTCATGCATCGTCCCGGATAGCCCTAGCAGCACGGGGACGAGCATGAGGCCAGCCTCGTGCGCGCTGGCCATTATGAACGACCACGCCGTCAAATCCCTGAAGCCGACGCGCATCCCGACCCAGCGCGGGTGCTTGCGCCTGATGAGCTTGTAGAGCCCGAAGAGGATGAGCGCGCCCGCCGCCCCGTAACGCATCACCCCCGATGGGACCACGACCTGTGCGGCGAGTACCGCCGCCACCATGAGGATGAGGGCGGCGGCGTGCCCGAGGGCGATGGGCCAGAAGGCGTTGATGACGGCCTCCCGGCGTCTTTCTTGAAGGCCCAGAGCGACCGCGAAGAGCCAGCCCATCGCGGGGTTCAGGCTGTGGTAGGCGCCTAGCAAGATCAGGGCCAGCCAGGGCCAGTTCTCGTGCGCCATGATGCTCATGATACGTAGCAGTAAGAGTCTGAGCACGAGTCGCCGCCTTCGAGCTCCTTCCTGGGAGAGGTGCCTCAGCGCCCTCATCAGCAAGCTGCGCGCGCTTCTCGACGGCGCCGGTCTTACCGACGCCCTCAACGCCTCGTTCGGCCACTATCAGATTTCGCTGCCGGCCGCGGTGTCTGGATCGACGTGGAAGCGGCGAGCGAGGCTATCGACCGCGCGGAGGGCGCGTTGCGGGGGAACGAACCCGGAGAGGCCCGGGGATGGGCACACGTGGCTTACCAGATCTCCCGGCGACCTTTCCTGATGGGCGAAGGGGGCCCGTGGGCGACCGTGAAACGGTCCGATCTGCGCGAGCGACGTGCTGGTGCGGGCTCACGAGTGGCTGAGTGAGCCCTCCATCTGGCACACAGAGCCAGAATACACGGTAAGACACGCCACGCAAGCAGTGAACCTCGAACCGTTCCGCGAGACAAGCTACCAGCTCCTCTGCGGGCCTACGCCGCGGGGGGAAACCGGGCCGAGGCGCTACGTGCCTACGAACGTTTCAGAAAGCTCTTGTCTGAGGAGCTCGGCGTGTCCCCATCGGTCCAGACCGAAGCCGTTTATCTCGACATCCTGAGGTCCTAACCACGCTTTATACGTGGCGAGTACCCCGAATAATACGCCCCGTCTATACGATGGGTATATTTCCGGCAGGCTCGGTCAGTCCCTCATCCGGTCGAGGCCGGAGAGGATCTTAGAGGCGTCGCGACGACCCGACCCGGTCCTGGCGGGGCGCTTAAGGTTCCAGCGGAAGTTCTTGTAGGGGTCCGCGGCGCCGTGACCTGTGCGGTGGGCGGCCTGCACAGCGTCCAGGGCCTCGTAGACTTGCTCCTCCGGGACGCCTTCTATCTCGGTGCGGATGGCGGCGATGGCCGGGGGTTTGGCAGTGAGGTTGCGCATGACAGCGAGCACCGAAGATGCGGCGTCTCCACGCTGCTCACCGAAGATGTCCGTGCCCTGCTTGCCCATGAGGACCGGAGGGCGCGGGAAGCGGCCGAAGACGGGTACGGCGTAGTGGGCGTGGCGCAGGAGAAGTTGGCCTTTCTCGAGCTGGAGCAGCTCCTCCCTCGTCGTCCCAGAGAAGGAGCGGTAACTCGCGTTGGTCAGCTCCTCGTCACCGATGCGGCCGTAGAGGCTGGTAGCAGCGTTGCCTATGACCTCGTCGTCGACCTTGCTCCTGAACTGCTGGGCCCCGAAGAGCGTGAGGTTGAGGTGCCGCCCCCGGGCGGAGATGTCCACGAGCGTATCTTTCAGGGATGAAGTCCTCGAGTTGCTGGACGGGGCGTACTTGTTTAGCTCGTCGACAAAGATGATGAGTTTGTCCACCCCGAGGTTGCCCGTCTCTGCGAGCTCCCAGATCCTGGATATGACGCTGGTGACGATGAGATCCTGCGGCACACCCGTGAGCTGGGAGATGTCCACGACACGCATCTCGTTGTCCTCGAAGGGCCCGTCTGCGCGCGGCAGGTCGCCGTGCTCGACGCGTCCGTGCGCGAGAAGGCCGCCGCACTTGTTCGGGAGGACCTTGAAGCGGTTTCTGACCTTCGCGATGGTCATGTGGTTGTGGCCGTTCCAGGACGAGACGTTCTTGCCTTCCTCGCGGGCCGCCTCGAAGTAGTCTTCGATCTCATCGAGAAGCAGGTAGAAGTCCGCCGTCGTCCTGATGCCCCTGTCGCGGAGCTCTTCTATGAAGCCACGGAACTTGTCGTCCATGTCGGAAGGCTCGAAGACGTAGCCCGCGTAGGGCAGCACGTCACCGAGCTCCCAGATCACCGGGTACACGCAAGAGTCCTCCCCACGCGCGCTCCTCAGGGTGTTCAGCTTCCGAGCAGAGATGCCTTCGGCGTGAAGGATCCGCTCCCCCGACTCCATCCCGTAACGCAACGGCGCGAAGATCCTCAAGTTATCGAAGGGCCTGACCTCGATGCCCAAAGAGTCGTACATCTCCCTGTCCTCGGGCGGCAGACCTCTTTGCTTGGCCTTCTCATAACGTTCCGCGAGCTCGGGGTCGCCGGTCGGGGCCTCGACAGGCTTGTCGAGGAACAGGAGGTCGGCGCCCTTTACGTTGAACATCAGGGCCGCAACTTTCTTGTCTTTCACGGTCTGGAAGGTGCTCGCTATGGTGAAGAGGGCGTGGCTGGTCTTTGTGGAAAGCCCGCTCATGCCGGTGATGTTGAGGTGGCCCGCCTCCGGACCGAGAAGGTACTCTTCGTCCACGTAGAGGGGCGTACGTTGCGGAGAACCGTTTCTCTCGTTGCCGTTCTCGTGCAAGAGCATGGGGATACGATGGCCTGAGAAATCCTCGGTCCCAAGGGCGAACTCGATGGCGGCGTTCGTGGCGAAGAAGACGGGGCCGGTACGGACCGGACGCTTGGACTTTTTTCTATCGTCGCGGTGTTTAGTGGCGAGGACTCGTGCACGGAAGACGAGAATTTCGGCCCGTTCGGAGAGTGCTTCCAGTGACGGGTCGCCGTCGTAGGCGTAGAAGTCGTCAAGGAAAGACTGCAGGTCGGAGTAGCGGCGGGGGTCGTCGAGAACGGCTACGGCGGTGGCGTCCTCGGACTCTGCGGCGACGATGTGCCCGATGTCCAGGTTCTGGGCCGCTTCGGTCTCCGCTGTCCAAAATAAGAACTCGTGGGCCGTAGCCGGGCTCTCCTCGCTTGTGACGACGCGGCCTATGGCGCCGGAGATCTGGTCCAGGAAGTCGTCGTGCAGCATCTAGTTCCTCCCGTTCGATGCGAGCTGGCGCTCGAGGCGTGCGTAGGCCCTCTCCGAGCCCTGCACCAGGGGTTTAAGGATCTTCTCGACGTACCTTATTGGGTAGATCATGGCCGGCCACCTGGGGTCCGGCTTCGCGAGCGGCGCCCGCTCGGCCAGGATCCAACGCGATATCTCGTCGACCTGCTCGGGTTCGGTGTCGCGTGCCGCCTCGACCCGCATGAGCGAACCAAGCGCGTCGGCGCCGCGCTGCGGCGGCCACATCCTGAGGTACCACGAGGTACGCCACTCGTTCCTCTCGCGCCGGAGCTGCCAGTCGGGGACGAAGCTTGTCGTCCGCATCCCGGGTTCAAGATCCATCAGCATACCGACATCCTTGCCGACGAATTCGGGGCGGGCCACGCTCTTTATGAGGCCGATGGCGCGCCGATTCGACTCCCTCACGTCCCTGAGTTGTCCGTCGACCGCGATCCAGGCGTCTGAATCCTCGAGAACCCTGTCGTCGCCCTCCCACTCCCTGAGAATCCCGCCCTCCAGCCTCTCCCTGAGCGCCCTGACCCTCACGCGGGCACTCTCCCTCATGCCGACGTAATCCGAGGGGTCGGCATCTGGCATGTACTCGGCGGAGTCTAGGATGAGGTGGGGAGAAGAGGGGACCTCATCGCGGGCAAGCTCGGAGAACCCTGCAGCGAGTAGTAACTCCCAGAAGGCTTGGACGCCGGCGTCCCCGGTGCTGCGGGGTAGGATCACAGCCTGCACCACGACCGGCGGGCTCTCCAGCGGCATCCGCGAGAACCGCCGCTCGCAGCGGTTGACGATGGCGGCGGCGACCGTTGACACTATCACGGGCGACATCCCGAGTCGTCCGATCTCACGCGAGCTTTGAACACCATCGAGGAAGTAGCAAAGCCGCGAAATCACGTCATGGCTGCCCAGGTCCCTCGGCCCTACCGGAGACTCCAGATGGTGGGGCCTTCCAACCGGGGTCTGCTCTTCCTCATGCGGAAGCATGCCGAACTGCTGGGCCTCGAGGTCGCATGAACCGGCTCCGGCTGTCACGTGGATGCCCCTGCGCTCGGCTCCTTCCAGGGCCTGGCTGATCTTCTCTACGAAATCGTTGGAGGTGCTCCCCGCTCGCATACGCGGCAGTATACGCGGGCTGGTCTCTGAAGACTATCCTTCTTCGTCAGGTTCAGGTACAGGAAGCTCGAACTGCCGCTCGGCGAGCCCGACGGCCGCCCTGAAGCTCCTGCGTTCCTCCGGGGTCACCGCATAGGCGTCGCGGGCCATCTTGAGGACCTTCTTGGCCTCGCTACGTTGTTCCGGTGCGTTCGGAACTTCCTTGGAGAACGCGTAGGTAAGGTCGTCGCCCTGGGATGCGTAGAAGTGTATGAAGATGCTCTTCTGGCGACCGAGTCCGGCGAGGGCGGTGTCGCCGCTGACCTGGGAGACGTTCAGTACGGTGCTGGCGGAGAGGGGTTCGCCCTCCATCGGGTAGACACTAAGGGCGAGGCGGACGACGGGGCCGTAGAACGACTTGTAGAACTCGAGGCGGCGCACGATGCGGGAGGGGCCGCGCACCGCTTCTATCTCCGTCTCTTCGGAGGTCACGATCACGTGCCCTTGCGGGGGACGCATCGACTCACGGCCCTGAGTGGAAATCACCCGCGCTTGCACGCCTCTCTCAGCCACCGCCCCGGCGAGACTTTGACGGACGCGCTCCGGAAGGTCTAGCCCTTTACCCTTCTCGGTCAAGGGGCGAACCTCTCGAAAAAGCGGGTGAAGTACCTGATGGTCTCGAAGTAGTCGCCGAGGCGGACCCACTCGTTCGGGGAGTGGAGGCGACTCTCCACGTTTGCCACGCTACCCGTCATGATGGTCGGTATCCCGAGCTCGGAGACCATAAGGGAGGTCGGCCCGCTACCCCCGATGGTCGGGTACACAATGGCCTCCTCGCGCCCGAGGTCCCGCCACGTCTCTACCGCCGTGTCGACGACGGGCGAGTCGACGGGTGTCTTGGCCGGCTCGACGCCGTGCAGGTCGACGACCTCGATGTCGTCGAAACCGCGTCTCCGCAAGTGAGTTCGGATCAGCCCGAGCACAGGCCCCGGGCTCTGGCCCGCGACGAGACGGAAGTCCATCTTTACGTACGCCTCAGAAGGCACGATGGTCTTCGTTCCCGGACCGGTGTAGCCGGCCTGTATCCCCGCGATGTTCGCGGTCGGGCGCAGGAGCATCTCGCGCAGCGCGTCCTGGCCGGCGAGCCCGCGGTCAAGTGCCTCGACCTCCCAGGACGCCCGCAGCGCGGCATCATCGAAGGGGATGCGGCTTATCGCTTCAAGATCCTTCTCAGAGGGTTCTTCGGCGAGTTCGTCGAGGCCGTCGACTGTGACCTCACCGTTCTCGTTCTTGATGGTCCTTAAGGCCTGTACGAGCCGCCACACGGGGTTCGGGGCTATGCCGCCGTACATGCTGTGCAGGTCGTAGGAGGCGCCGCGGGCGCGCAGCTCGACGTAGGCCATGCCTTTGGTACCGCAGAAGATCATGGGCCGCCCCGCCTCGTCTTTCATCGAGCCCTCCCACAGGCAGGCGTCTGCGGAGAGGAGATCGGCGTTCGCACGGATGAAGGACGCGAGGTTGGGGCTGCCGATCTCCTCCTCGCCCTCGATCAGGAATTTGAGCTTGAATGGTAGTAAACCGTGCTCCCTTAAATATAGACGCAACGCCTGGATGCGGGCGAGCACGTCGGCCTTGTCGTCGGCGACGCCGCGGGCGTAGAGGCCGCCGTCCCTGACCGTCGGCTCGAACGGGCCGGTCTCCCAGAGGTCCAGGGGCTCCGGCGGCTGCACGTCGTAGTGGCCGTAGGAGAGGAGCGTCCTCGGTCCTTCTCCGATCTCGGCGTATACCACGGGATGCCCTTCTGTCTCCATGATCCTGGCTTCTGCACCGGCCTCCTGCAGCTTGCCGGCGACCCACTCGGCGCAGGTACGGAACTCTCCGTTATCTTCCGCGCGGGCGGAGATAGAAGGCATCCTGAGGAACTCGTTCAGCTCTCCTAGCAGTTCTTCCTTCGACGCATCAACTTGCTCTCTCATGTTCAATTGCCGGCCCTCCTTTGCGACTGATACGAGGTTAGCACTTTCGCGTTCTCGCTTCGCGCGTCCGGGCGTGGTGTGTCCTGAGGCTTGCTGGTATATTCAAGCCCGAGGCAAGCCTGTGGAGAAAAAACCGGACCGCGACATCGAGCCCCGTCGTAGAGGCCACCACGAGAGGTGGGGCTCTGACGACTTCTTCGGCCTCGACATCGAGAGGATGAGCCCGAGGTCCCAGGTCGTAACCAGCCTCGCCGTGCTCATCCCGGTCGCCATCGCCGGGGTCCTCGTGCTCACGCTGGCCTCCTGGCTCTGGTGGTTGATCTTCGTGTTCGGGTGGGTGATCTTCCCCGCCTTCGGGCTGTTAGTGAGGGGCATCGCGGGTCTTTCCGAAGGCCCCCCCGAGCCCGCTGTCGCCAACTCCGGGGAGCGCGAGCTCCTGGAGGCGTTGCGGAGGCGCGGCGAGCTGACGCCCGCGCAGGCGGCGATGGAGACCTCGCTCACGGTAGACGAGGCCGACAGGATGCTCGAGGATCTCGCCGCCAAGGGTCATCTGGACGTCAAGGTGCGCGGAGGGGGGCTATTCTACGGGCTGTGGGAGGGCGATTCAGGGGCCGCAAGACACGAGCTCGGCGAGGAGCAATAGGTTTCTGTCCCAACATGCCCATGGTATCATTCAGAACCCGGAAGGGGTTTTTCGGCGCGTGAGATCTGGAGTATAGGGCGAGCACTGATCCATGGAAGAACGCAGGATACCCGAGACGCTCGAAGAGGCCTATCGCTTGCGCGATACGGCCGACTCACTGCAGGATAAAGACTTCTACCAGGAGCAGGTCTACCACCTCAGGCGCGAGGAGTACCGCTCGCGCGGGATAAGGACGGAGATCTCCTCCCGACGCCGCGAACGCCAGAGCGCGATAGAGTTCTCCCGCGAGATGTTCTTTCTGGAAGTGGCGGAGATCTCCGGCCGCAGCCCGGGTAACCCGGCGGGACGTGAGGCCCGCACCGCCCAGCACGAGGCCCGCCGCTACGCCACCCGCCTCGACACCCACGCCTTCTTGAAGCAACTCGCCTCGCCCCACTCCGGCGCCGTCGAGCTGTACAGGCGCAACTACCTGGAGCTCTTGCGGATGGGCAAGGCTCCCTCCGAGGCGTACTACCTCTCGCGTGTTATAGGGCTCGCGGGCGAGGCTGAATTCAGGCGCGCTATCGAGAGCGTGCGCGAGACCGGCTACCCGTCCCGCGGGGGCGTGGCGTATGCGGTGGAGCGGGCGGCGATCCAGATTAGGGACCTCCCGGGAGGCATGATTTTGATCTTGCTGACCTTCTTCGCCTCGCTTTTCGCCTTCGTGTGGGCCACCCAGACCTGGGACTCGGCGGAGGCCGGCACCATCTTTTTTGTCTCTTTGGGCCTCATCGCCGCCGGTGCGCTGATGTTGATCTCCGCTGTCTTCATCGTCACCTTTATCAGGTCGATAAACAAGTAGTCTCAGGGCGCGGTGTGCCCCCCGAGCCCCTCCCACGTACGTCCTTCCCGCTTGCGCGGGAATCCACGAGTTGGTCCCGCGCGGTGGCTGGCCCATTCGGTGCCAGGGCAGATAGGCATCCCATGAAGACGAGAAAACACGCCCTTCCGAAGTACCCGTACACATCCGAGTTGGTTGCCCACAGGTACGTCAGAAGAGGGGTCAGGAGGATGCCAAGCACGCCACCAAGAATGGCCGCCAGCCCGCTCGACCTGATGAGATCTGATGACACGCGGGTCTCCTTTCCGTGGCCACCGTGCAATTAGGGCTTCATTAGAACAACGGGTGATGAAGCCTCGATGATTGGTCCTAAGCGTGGCGCCCTTTCCGCCCGGTCGCGCTCCGATCAACCGTCCTTACCAGCCAATTATGGAAGGTCGGATTGGCGCACTTGTGCGGGGATCGGTAATTCGTTACCTTTATCGGGTCGGTGAACAAGGAGCCCCGGTCTTGGAGCGCGGAACATCCTGCGGGGAGGCTCAGATCTACACGCAGACGCCCGGAACCAAGACGCTGCAGGACACGCCGAAGACGCGTCGCGAGTGGCGTGAACACCGCAAACAGCAGAGGAGGGGCACCCACAGGTTCCGGCGCCTCCTGGTGGCGCTGCCTCTCTTGCTCGGGATCCTCGTAGGATTACTGTTTCTCCCCGCCTTGATCGGACAGAGACCAGTAGCCCGCTTCGATGTCCCCAAGGCCGAAGCAACACCTAAGCCTCCCGCCAAGGAGCCAGGTTCTGACTCCGGGAAAAACTCGCAAGCAAGCTCGCAGACCGACTCCGAAGCATCCACCGCCCCTGTCGAGGCAGAGCTTACGGCGGAGAAAAAGAACCCGTTACAGGACGAACTCCAGCGGATAGCGCAGGCCCACCCCGCGACCTACGGCGTGGTGATCTTCGACCCCTCCTCGAAAGAGTCCCTCGCGATGGGCGCAGACCAGAAATTCGTCGCGGCCAGCCTGGGCAAGCTGCCCCTCCTAATGACGCTCTACAAGGCGGCCGCCACCGGCCAGGTTGACCTCGACGACGAGATCTCCATGCAATCCTCCGACGTGCAGGCTTACGGCACCGGCGTCCTCTACACATACCCCATCGGTTACACCATGACCCTGCGCGAGTGCGCCGAGTACCTGATCAAAAAGAGCGACAATACGGCCTGGAAGATGCTCGACAGGTACCTGGGAAGGGACTACATAAGGGCCGAGCTATACCACGTCGGCGCGCGCTCGACACAGTACTGGATCCCCAACACCACGACCCCGAACGACGTCTTGCTTATGCTGAAGAAGATCTCCGACCCCTCCTACACAACCCCAGACCTCTCGACCGAGATGCTCGACCTTATGTCGAACACGGACTTCGAGGACCGCCTGCCCCAACCCCTTCCTGAAGGGACGCGGGTCTCGCACAAGATCGGCTACTACGGCAGCACCTTTGCCGACGCCGGAGTGGTGTTCCCCGAAGGCGCAAGCAACACAGACGACGCCTACTTTATAGTCGTGATGGCGAGCGAAACGGGCTTGGGAACCTCGCGCGCCGCCACGCAAGAGATGTCCCTCGCCACCTACGGCATCCTGTCCGGTCCAGCACCCGAAGGCAAGTCAAACGGCCCGTAGTAGATCTCCTCTCCAGTCCCCGCTAGGACGAGATACGGCCCAAATCGTCGCGCATACACAGGTTTTGCCAGCTGGCGCAAACCTTCGCATTGTTAAGAAGTTTGAAGAAAATGGTAAGAAATAGTGACAACAGTGTTGACATTGTGGGGTAGAGGTGAAAAAATGCGTTCTGTAGAGGTAATCTTCGAATAAGGAGGTAGCGTTGAAGAAAGTAATGTTGTTAGCGGCTATGTTGGCCATGGTGTTGGCCGTCGCGGTCCCGGCTCTTGCGCAGACGGCTGTCGTGGGGCAGGAATGCGTCCAGAGCGCCGTAAACCAGGAGACCGGCAAGGACCAGACCGCCGTAAGCCAGTACGGCGACGCGACGAACATCAACATCCAGGCGATATCCCAGCAGTGTAACGTTACTGTTGCGCAGGTCTCCGCGGTCGTCGCGAGCACGCCCGGTGTGGCCGCGAGCACGGCCCAGTATAATGCGCCTGCAGCCGCGCAGTACCAGTACAGCGCTAGCTCCACTGCGAGCGCAAGTGCGAGCGCCAGTACGGCTCCCGCTACCGAGCTTCCCTCCACGGGTGGTTCGTCGCTGATCGCGCTTGGTGCCGGTGTCCTGCTCGTGGCCGGTGGCCTTCTGGCCCGCAGGATAGTCCGCTAAGCGACCAGACAAAGCCCAACGAGGCTTAAAGTGGGGCGGGTCCCTTCGGGGGCCCGCTTTTTCGTGCCGGTCGTGCCCGTCTGAGGGGGTAGTGGGCGGCTTGTATTCGTGGGGTGTTGTGGATATCCTCATGGGCGGTGATCTTGCTTGAGCCGTGCGATTTTCAGACTTTCTGCGGGTTTTCTGGTGGGGGTTTTGGCCCTGCTGGCTGTTGCGCTTTACCTCTCGGATTACTTTACCGGAGAGCAGCAGAGGTTGGCCGCAGCAGGGGATGAGGCGGGGGCGATGGAGGCGTCACGGATGGCGGTGCGCCTCGACCCCTTCGACACAGACGCGCTCCAGGCGCAGTCCCTTCTTTGGCGGCAGCAGAGGAACTACGACAGGGCGGTCCTCGCGTTGAGGGAGGCGATAGCGCGGGATCCCAACAACTATGTGCCTTATCTGACGCTGGCCAACCTCAGGCTCACGATGGGGGAACCGGACGCTGCGGTGGAGGGCTACCGGGATGTGCTCGAGCTGAACCCCAACGCCGTTCTTGCCCGCAGTTCTCTCGCCAGGACGCTTATGAGGCAGGGGAAGCTGCGGGAGGCCAGGGTGGAGTTCGAGACGCTAAAGGATGAGAAGAGCGCGACCTACCAGGACCTCTACGACCTCGGCAGAATCCAGGCACGAACCGGCGAGGCGCCCGAAGGCGTGAAGAACATAAAGCGGGCCAGGCGTATGGCGGAAGCTCAGTTCGACGAGGCGCCTGGAGCGCAGACGGAGCGCCAGCAACAATTTCTTGTGTCTATGGACCTTGCCACCGCCGACGCGCTCGTCGTTCAGGGTCGAATCGGGCAGGCGCAAAGCATCCTCTCGGAGAGCACCTCAGAGCAGGCACCCGGTCTTCTCGCGTTGCTCGCCTCGGACCCGGAGGCCTACCGCGAGCAGGTGATCAACAGTGACATCCTCTAGCGGCCGTGGCTGGCGGAACGAGGCGAGGGACGATCCTTCGCTCTCCGAGATCCTGTACGTGCTAAAGAGCCGCCGTCTGCTGGTCGTCGGGGTCGGGTTGACCCTCGCCGGCATCGCCCTGCTCTTCGGGCTGTTGCGCGAGCCGGTCTACGTCGCCGAGGCGAGGGTGAGCGTGGTGCCCCAAGGCAAGCTCGAAGGCGAGGAGGCCAGGCTCGCTTTCCTGGAAGAGGTGCGCGGAAACGTCGTTACGCAGAAAATGCTTGGCGAGGTCAGGCGTCGGGCTGGGTGGGAGGACGGGCCGCAGGCGTTCTCGGAGCGGCTGGACCCCGAGACTTTTGCGGGCAGGAACGGCAGTTCGGGGCTACGGGTACGGTTCTCGGGCGAAGAGCCGGGGCAGGCGGCCAGGGCGGCCAACGCTTACGCGGAGGTGTTCGTCACGGGGGTCGACGATCTCGGCGACAGGCTGCTCGCCGACGGCGTTCCGGTCGCTGAGGCAAGCGTGGAGCAAAGGGCCGTGCCGGGAGGCTACAGCCCGCGGCCCCTGATCTACGCGGTCGTCGCCGCCGGGGCGGGGTTGCTGCTCGGGGGCGCCGCCGCCTTCGTACTCGAAGGAAGGGCCAGCGGCTGGAGGGACGTGCGCGACGCCGAACTGACGCTCAGGGTGCCGGTGCTCGGCACCATACCTGATTACTCCCTGAAGAGATTCGAAGGTTGACGTGAGCCTCGGGGCATTAAGCGATGCGGGAGCCCGGGAGTTGCTCGACCCTGCCTCGCCGGTGAGGCACCACTACGAAGAGCTTGCTGACAACCTGCTGGGGGTAGAGGAAACGGGCATCGTCGTCGTCACAAGCCCGGATTCCGGCGCCGGGCGCACGAGCATCTGTCTCGGCCTTGGGGCCGCCGTGGCCGGCATGGGTCGGCGGGCCGCCATCGTGGACTGCAACCTCGAAAACTCGCAGTTGCACCGGATGCTAGGCGAGCCGAACTTCGTCGGGCTTACAAGCGCCCTCGGTGATAGCAAGACCCTGGAGCACCACGGGTACGAGGTCGTCCCCGGGCTGCTCGTCGTCCCGACTGGTCCGATCCTGTCCGACCCTGCCTCCATCCTGGAGAACGAGGGGATCCTGAAGGCGGTGCGCTACTTGCGGAAGAGCCGGGACCTGGTGCTTCTCGACGCGCCGGTGGCGGGAGGCGTGCTCCGATCGCCGAACCTTCTGGGCGGCTTCGACGGCGTCCTGCTCGTCGTCCACGCCTCCCGAACCCCCAAGGATGCCGCCCGCGAGGCAGCGGACGCCCTGCTGGCGGCGGGTGTCAACCTGCTCGGGGTGGTGTTGAATGGATGCTCCTGACGCGCGGCCTGCGCGGGGCGAAGAAGTGAAGGAAGTCCGGCTCCCCGAAGCCTCGGAGTTCCCCATGGAGGACAAACACCGCCGTCCGAGGCGGCTGCTAGCCGTCTTCAAGGGGCTTGTCATGCTGGCGCTCCTGGCCGTCACCGCCTACGGGATGATAAGAGACGGCCTCTACATGGACGAACTCTGGCTGCCCGTCGCCGCGGGCGTCCTGGCGCTGCTGTTCGCGACGCTGTTCGCGCGCGGCTTCTACGAGGACCTGCCCCCGGCGGCCACCCTGGCGCTGGTGTTCCTCGTCGCGCTCGTCGCCGTCAAGGGCCTCTCGATGGTGTGGACCGTGAGCGAAACCGAGACCATCAAGGAGACCCTGCGCTCCTCGATGTACCTGGCTATCTTCCTTATGGCGCTTGGCGCGCTCACCGCGGGACGGCAGGTCGGACCGCTTACGGACATCTCGGTCCTCGTGGTCGCCTCGGTGGCCGGCTACGGGCTGCTGCAGAAGATAAATCCTATCGACTACCCGGTGCAGTCTATCGACGGTGTGAGGGTAGACTCGACCCTAGGTTACGCGAACACCACAGCCGTGGTTATCGGGATGGGGGTGGTGCTCGCTTTGGCGCGGATGGCGACCCTGCGCAACTTCGCTTTCAGGGGGCTCTACGCGGCCCTCGTGCTCTCCTTTCTGGTCGCCCTCTACCTCACCGTCTCGCGCGGCGGCCTCGGTTCCCTTGCCATAGGTGTGATCCTCCTCTTCGTACTCGGGGGCGGACGCCTGCAGATGCTCGCCAACCTGCTCCTGGTGGCGCTACCCGGCGCCTGGCTGTGGTGGCGGATGCAGGGCCTGCCCGGGCTACTAGAGACCGGCGTCCCGCCACAGGAGAAGCTCGCCGACGGGACGGCCTTTAGGAACGATTTGATCTTCGCCCTCCTCGTGTCGTTCGCGCTGCAAGCCGGCTACGCCCTGCTTGTGAACCGCTACGAGCTCGTGTCCGCCGCGCGGCGCACGCTCGGTATCGTGGCCGTAGCGGGGCTCGTGCTCGCGGCCTGCGCCGGAACGTTTGTGGTCGTCGGAACCTACGGTGGTCCGGGGGCCGCCTACCAGACGCTCGTCGGCAACGCCGACGAGGAATCGGGTGACATGGCCAGTAGGCTAGTGTCGCTCGACATCAGCTCCAGGGGGGATTACTGGAGGGTCGGGTGGGAGGCGTGGAAGGAGCACCCCTTCACCGGCACAGGAGCAGGGACGTTCCAGTACACGTGGCTGGAAGATAGGCCCTCGCTCAAGGGCGTCAAACAGATTCACAACCT
>DATDKB010000282.1:0-4169 GCA_036520255.1 Rubrobacter sp.
GAATTAGTCGACCCGCTCGTAGACAGTGTTGGACCCAACCCGCAAGCAAGCCGGAGAACGATGGGGTCGAACACATTACAGGTCCTGTAAGACGGGGTCGACCGGAGAGCCGATGGTAGCGGGATATAATCGGCGCCCACAAGCTTCGGTCTCGAACCCACGCGCAAGCTGACTCTATCGAACCCTGCCTGTGTTTATGTGCCGGTAGCGCGCCACCGAGAGCACGAACAGCCCGTAGGCGACCAAACCGAGCGCCACGGCGCCCAACATCCACGGTCCCAAGGGTTGCCGGGCGAGCGTCTGCAGCGCGCCGCCGAGGCCCCGAGCTTCTCGCGGATCGTACCCGAGCGCCGCCCGGATGAGGAAAGCCCCGACGACGCCGAAGACGATCCCCCTCGCGGCGACGCCGAGGCGTCCCCAGCGTTCGGTCGACGTCCTCACCCTCTCCCCCATCTCGTCTATTCTAAGGTACCCGAGGAAGACGGCCCCGTAGGCCTGATAGAGCTCACGCAACCCTACCCCCTGACCACGGCGATGCCAACACAGACGACAAAGATCCGTCTCAAAGACCTAGACAGCAGCAGCGCCGTCCAGTCATCGGCAGATCCGCCCCCGCGACTGGCCGCTACCAGGATCGTTCCGACGGTGCTGAAGGCAAGGCCCACATAGATCAAAGCGCTCACGCCGTACCCGATCCGCTTGCCGAGCGCCTTCAAGTCGGTGCCCTCCCCGTCGGGATCCACAATCGCCTGAACGCCCCGCCAGACGGCGTATCCCAGGAATCCGAGCGCGACCAACGCCAGCAAGGCGCCGCCGAAAGGGCTTATTGCAGCTACCTCCAATGCACCGCGCTGGCCCGTGACCTTCCCGTCGACGCCAACTGCCGCACCCGCCGCCAGCAGGCCGATGAGCGCGTACAAGGCGCCCTCGGTCGCGTACCCTAACCGCGCGAGCCGTTCCATCCACGGTCGGGCGCTCTCGGTGGCGTTCTCGGCCTGGAGCCTGGCTTCTTCGGAGAGGTAGCCCTTAGAATCCATGCCTACCTCTTGCTAGACCATTGGAGCACCGATCTCGCCATACACTAGCTCGGAAGTATAAACACCAGCCAACCGTGCCTGCTCACGCGGGAAAAGTGATTTATTGTTGGATGCGAGGACCCCGGAAGAAAGGAGCCGACGTGCACACTCGAACTGCTGGCCTCGTCTCGCTACGATCGCGCGGTCGGTGGTTGCCGGGCGTTGCGCGGGCCTGCAAACCCCGCTAAGGCGACGGGACTTCTGGTTCTCGATTGCTCAATATCCTAGGGTGTTGCGTCCGACTTAGGTCCAAACCATTTGGTTTCCGAGCGAGTCCGCCCACCCTCGAACAGCAACGTTGGGTTAACATGGTGGGACCGTGAGCGAGCCGCAGGATCTCATCCGTACCATTACCGAGGAGGGCGTGCGCGATCCCCGTCTCCTTGAGGCGCTGGGTTCGATCCCCAGAACAGGGTTCGTCCCTGCAAACCTCGCCGGGCGAGCCTACGAGGACAAGCCACTTCCCATCCCCCGCGATCAGGTGACGACCCAACCCTCGCTCGTAGCGAAGATGGTGGAGGCGCTGGGGCTCGTGGGCTCGGAGCGGGTGTTGGAGGTCGGCGCTGGCTACGCTTGGCAGTCGGCGCTGCTCGCCCGCCTCTGTGGCTTTGTGTGGGCGGTGGAGCGTTTCGGAGACGTGGCGGAGGTCGCGAGGGACAACCTCGCTCGGTTTGGCGTGACGAATGCCGAGGTCGTTACGGACGACGGTACGAAGGGCCTACCCGAGCACGCTCCTTATCACGCCATTTTGGTCGCTGCGGCTTTTCAGTCCGTCCCTAGGCCACTTGAGGAGCAGCTCGCCGCCGGAGGTCGATTGGTGCAGCCTGTAGGCCCGGGCGGCAGGGAGGAGGTGGTCCTCTTCGAGAAGGGCTATCGAGGGATCGAACGGCGCCGCACAATAGGTTGGGCTCGCTTCGTTCGGCTACGCGGTGCGTACGCGTTCCCGGAGTAGCGGCTTCCGTGATCACGTGTCGAAAAGGTTATCGCCTTGTCTCGGCCGATCAAGTCCGGAGCACAACTCCGTAGTTGTGCCTTACTACCAGGGCTCTGCCCTAAGACGCGTCTCCCTTCCCGGCTTCGCCCTCGGCACGAGCCAGCGCAGGGACCATTGCCGAACGAGACCACACGGGGTCGCGGAAGGAACAGGTGCTAGCCGCGTTCGAGCACCAACGCTCCTTCACGACGGGCGAAGACCGCGTCCATCTCGGCGGACAGGCGTTCCATCCTGTTCAGGATCGATTCTCGCTCGCCGCCCGTGGCGAGGTCAACCCGCGCATAAGAGAGCTTGACCGGAATAAGGTCCAACCGCTCAAGGCTGCCTTCTTCTACGGAAACCCGAAAGAGGAAAGACCAGTCGTTGCGGAGCTCGGGGTTCACCGCGTAATCGTCGATGAAGTCGCCCGTATCGTAGAGGATGGGCTTGCCACGATAGATCTCCACCCCCTGGAAGACGTGCGCACTGTGACCGTAATAGATATCTACCCCTAAATCGATAACGGCACGGGCAAACCGGCGGAAGACCGCTTTCGGCCGCTGCACCATGTTCGGGCCCCAGTGGTTGGAGAATATTATCGTGTCTGCACCCATCCCGCGAACGTTCGACACCGCCCTCTCCACCCGCGTAAGCACATCCGGCCTCAAGGAGACCGGCAGGTAGTTCGTGCCCGGCCGGTTAGTGCCGGCCGCAAACAGCGGCTCGTTGTCCGTGAATGCCAGCAGCGCCACCCGTTGCCGATCCGGCGGCACGATAAGGATGGCCGGATCTGCGGCTTCCTCTCGGTTGGGCCCCGCTCCGGCGTGCCGAATGCCGGCAGCGTCCAAATGCTTCAGGGTGTCGAGCAACCCCTGTTCCTCGAAGTCTAAGGTATGGTTGTTGGCCAGCGAACAGGCATCGATCCGGGCCGTGCGCAAAGTCTCGATGGCAGAAGGTGGGGTTCTGAAATGGAATGTTTTGGCCGTACGGGCCCACGGCCGCTCGTTGTGCGTGATAGCGCACTCCAGGTTGATGATGCGTAGGTCCGCAGCGTCCAGGAGGGGCAGCACGTCGCCCCAAGGCTCCTCGGGCCGCATGTGATGGTTAAGGGCCTCAGAGACCCCGCGTCCGAGCATGACGTCGCCCATCAGCGCCAAGGTAATCATCTGGCAGTAGGTGCCAACCGACCTCCCCGAATCGCGCCGCACCGATCGCACAAACGTTTCACTTCGTGCCGATATTGCCACCGCATCGAAGACCTCGCGCGATAGTGGACACTCAGGGAACGATATCGGTCATTCCTCATAGAGGATCTCGCCCCGAGAGAGGCGACGGGCGATGTCGTAGGTCTGTCCCTGGGAACGCATCGTGGGAGAGTGGGCCGCCAGGTAACGCGCCGCCGCTACCAGCACGTGTGTGCCGACCGTGGTACGCCCCACGAGAGCGTGCTGACGAAAGGCGGCTTCGATGGCCTGTATGGTGTGGAAGTTGCGGTCCTCCCTAAGGAGCAGACCGCCCATGAGCGCCAGGAGCTTCTCGGCCTCTGCTCCGCCATAAAGGTAGCCGGCTACCAGCTCCCCAGCCTCGTCCACCCGCTGCCGTTCGTCTAGCAACGCCGGGAGTTCGGCCAGCAGCTTTTCAGGTGCCGGCCCCGAACCCTTGAACTCTGGCACGCGCGCGGGCGGGACGTTGAGGAAGCGGTCGAGGTGGACGCTCATCGCCGCGTCGAATACGCCTCGCAGTAGCTCCGGTGATGGGGCTCGCCGCAGCCCCTGGTGAACGGCGTTCGAGAACGTGAAGATGTGCAGCGCGGTGTCCCAGTCGCCGAACTCGTTGGTGGTGGGAAAGCGCGCTACGCGCAGCGCCGCTGCGTATGCCACGGCCCCTGCCAGCTCCTCTTCGGTCGCCCCTTGCCGCAACGCCTCGAGCATTGCCTCTGCAATGGCCGCCCCATCCTCGCTTAGAAGCACAGCGGCGAGCTCGTCACGACCCTCCCACATGCCGCGCCGGGCCCGAGCTTCCTCAACCGCGCTTGGCAACCGCTCGAAGGCGCCATTGAGCACCTCCACCAGATCCTCGGGGTTGCGCCAGGAGTTCGACTCCTCCATGCGCCTCGCGCC
>DATDKB010000283.1:0-5748 GCA_036520255.1 Rubrobacter sp.
TAGGCGAAGAAGCGCTTGATATCCTTGCTCAGGAAGGTGATCCCTACCAGGTAAGCGACGAAGATCGCGATTCTGATCACACCCTCCACAAGGTTGAAGAGTACCGGGTTCTCGATGTTTGCCCCGATCAAAGACCCGAGCCCCTTAGTCCCGAGCACGGGGGCGACGAGAAAGAGCCCGAAGCCGAGCACCAGCGCGAAGGCGAGTGTGCCCGCGATCTCCTTCTTGGACAGCTCCTGCTCCTCGCCGAGCGCGATGTTCGTCGATAGCGTCAGCGCCTTCATGCCCAGCCACAACGTCTCTCCCAGTGAGAGGGCGCCACGGATGATGGGAAGACGGAACAGCTTGCTATGGCGCGTGACCGAACGGAACCGCTCCGCGCTCAGATCCAGGTCCCCGGAGGGCGTGCGGACGGCCATGCCCCAGAAGTTGGAGGAGCGCATCAGGACGCCCTCCATAATGGCCTGTCCGCCGACCCTCATGCTTCTGGTCTCTACTGTTTGTTCTGGCGGGCCTGGCGACGGTTCTGGAACCGCTGCACCCGACCACCAGTGTCGACTATACGCTGTTTGCCCGTGTAGAACGGATGGCACTCCGAGCAGAGGTCAACCGTAATCGTGTCCCGCGCCGTCGAGCGCGTCTCGAACTCGTTGCCGCACATGCAGCGTACCAACGTCGTCGTGTACTCCGGATGTATGCCCGTCTTCATACTAAGACCTCCGTCTGTTTGATACCGTCTCTCTATTCTATTACTTCTGTAAAGGAAGGACGGGCGCGCGGTCATGCGGTGCGCCCGTCCGAGAATCCAGGTTAGCCGCGGACGCGCTGGAGCTCGCGCAGGAACTCGGGGTTCGTGCGGGTCTCCTTGAGCTTCTGGATTAGGAGCTCTATCTTCTGCGCGCTGTCCAGGGCGTTGAGGATGCTCCGGACCTGCCAGACCCTCTGGGCCTCGGCCGGCTCCATGAGCAGCTCCTCCTTACGCGTCGAGGAGTCCTCGATGTTGATGGCAGGGTAGATCCTACGGTTCGCCAGCTTCCTATCGAGCCTGAGCTCCATGTTGCCCGTGCCCTTGAACTCCTCGAAGATGACCTCGTCCATCCTGCTGCCGGTCTCGACGAGCGCGGTCGCGAGTATGGTCAAGGACCCGCCGTTCTCGATGTTGCGCGCGGCCCCGAAGAACTTCTTGGGCGGATAGAGCGCGGCCGAGTCGACACCACCGGAGAGGATGCGTCCGGATGCCGGCGCAGCGAGGTTGTAGGCCCGAGAGAGCCTGGTTATACCGTCGAGCAGTACGACCACGTCCTCGCCCTCCTCGACCAGGCGCTTGACGCGCTCCAGGACGAGCTCTGCGACGGCGATGTGGTTGTCCGCGGGCTGGTCGAAGGTCGAGGCGACGACCTCGGCCTCCTCCACGCTGCGCTCCCAGTCCGTGACCTCCTCAGGGCGCTCGTCAGCGAGCACCACGAACAGCTTGGTCTCGGGATAGTTCGCCGCGATGGACTGGGCTATCTGCTTGAGGATCGTGGTCTTACCGGCCTTGGGCGGAGAGACGACCATGCCGCGCTGGCCCTTGCCTATGGGCGCGACGAGGTCTATGACGCGCGGGGCGATGTCGTTCGGCTTCCATTCGAGGCGCAGGCGCTCCATCGGGTAGAGCGGCGTCAGGTCGTCGAAGTTCGGGCGCCAGCGGCCCTTCTCGGGCTCCTGGCTGTTTACCGTCTCGATGCGGACCATCGCAGGGTACTTCTCGCCCTCGCGGGCCGGCCGGATCTGGCCCGTAATATAGTCGCCTCGTCTGAGATTGAAGCGCTTGATCTGGCTGGTCGACACATAAACGTCGCCCTTGCTCTGGCTGTAGCCCCCCGTCCTGAGGAACCCGAAGCCGTCCGGCAAGATATCGAGGATGCCGCTCTGCACGGCCTCGTCACCGCCGCCGCGGCCCCCGCGGTCCTGCTTGCGGTCTGGGCGACGCCGCTCTTCCCCCCTCTGCTGCCTGCGATGCTCGGGGGCGGGTGTTTCGGCGGGCGCCTCGGCCGGCGCCTCCGGCGCGGCCTCCGCGGTCGGCTCGTTTTTCAGGGGCTCAGGAGCTGCCGGTGCGGCGGTGCCGCCGTTCGTCGCCGGCGCTTCAGCCGTCGCTGAGGCGTCGTTGGTGTCGCCGTTAGTCGTGTTTTCCTGCTGCGTAGCGGCCTGTTCGGTGGCGACCTTGTAGATCATCTCCGCCAGCTCGGGCTTGCGGTATTTGCGGTACTGCTTGATCCCTAGCTGCGAGGCGATCTGGTGCAGGTCGCTCAGGCGCTTGCGCTCAAGGGTTGAAAGTTCGGCCATGTTTGTACTCCACCTCTCCTGTTTACGATGCGTAGGATGACTTTCGTCTGATTTCGTTGCGGGTCTATCAAAGCTGGAAGCCCCGCCCGGCGTCGGGCTCTAGGGCGTCAATGGTGTCGACGAATGTTACCACACGGGGTTCGGCCAACATCGCGACCGTGTGAGTCCGCGCACCACCCCTAAAATACCCCACCCCTGCGAGTGAATCTCCAGGGGTAGTCCCGGCCACGGCGGCGTACTCCACGGCGGCCGATGTTATGGACTCCGTGTGGGAATCGGTAGTGCTAATGGGCTCTCACCGAACCTCCATACCCATCAAGATGGACCGCATGCCACGGAACGCTCTCGTGGCCGGGTCTGCGTCGAAACGTGCGGAATGGTCCCTTGCCCTAGACGGGGACCAGCGTATCTGGCCCGTATATTATACACCAGCCACGGGGCACCGACCACTGGCTCAGGACGACTTCTGCGCCACGGCCTCCCGCGCGAGACCGACGAGCCTCGCGTCTAGGCCCTCGCCCACAGGGTTGTTGTCGCAGTAGAAAATGGGCTTTCCCTCCTCGGAACCCCGCCGCGTGACGACGGCCACGGCGGCGGCCTTTATCTCCGTAAGATAAGCCTCGACCTCGGACATCGCGTCGAGGTCCTCGGCCAGTCGCTTCCTATCGGAGAGGTTGCCTGAGGCGGCGACCACCTCGCAGCCGTAGTGCTGCTCCAGGTGCCTGCTTAGCGTATCGAGGACCGCAGGTGGAGCGGTCGAGACGTAGCCGACTTTCATCCCCTCTACTTTCCCGACCGGTCGAGGCCTGAAGACCGCGGGGATCACGGGCAGATCCGGCCGCACTCCGCCGATGGCCTCGACCAGGTGATCGACCTTCTCCGGTCCGGCCATCGGTTCCTCGCTCATGGTAAGGAGGACGAGATCGGAGAGAAGCAGGCGGTAGGTCCCGAGGAAACCCACGATATACTCGGGGTCCTGGTGGGCCCCGGCGACGAGCACGCGCCTCTCGACCCGTACCGGCGGCATCGCGGCTCCAGAGCCGTCGAAGATCGTGACGCCGGTTTCGAGGCCGTTGGCGATAGCAGCTCCCTCGACCACGTTGGAGACGAAGGGTTCGCCGGCGAGGCCGCCGCCGCACCTGCGGCATCCGACGGTGGTGACCCTGCTAAGGGCGGCCGTCTCGTAGTAGTCGCTCGCGGCGTGCGCCCCGCGGGCGAGGGCCTCGAGGAGGTACTCGCTCCCGACCTCCAGCTTGCGACCTTCGATCACCTCGGGATGAGGGGGACCGCCGCGGCCCATCGAGACCACGCCCGGGTCGAAGCCCTCGCCGGCGAGGAGGCGGGCCAGATAGCCAGAGACCGCCGTCTTTCCCACCCGCTTGCCGGTTCCGATGACGGCCAGAGAAGGCTTGGTCGAGACGGGGTGGAACTCGGGGGGTTTGAGATCGAAGTCGCTGCCGAGGTAGCGCGCCCCCGCGTACAGGACGAGCGAGGCGATCCGCATCCGCTCCCTGTAGCCGATCACAGGCTCGTCGGAGAGGTCGACAACGACTTCTACGTCGTACTCAGAGAGAGCCCGCTCTACCGCGGAGACAGGGTCTCCGCCTTTGACCAGCGGAACTCCGTAGTCGGTGCCACCTTTGATCTTCTCGGTCCCCCCGAGGAAGGCCGCGGCCACGCCTTCAGCGTCGAGGGACTGCTCCACGCTTTGCATCGCGTCGAGGACCACGGGAGGGTAGTGTTCGCCGTCGATCAGGAACAGGGCCCGCACGTGGGTCTAGCCCATCGCCCGACGCTCGCCCGGGCGGACGTCACTCTGGACCTCCTCGTAGTGCTGGTACTGGTGGGTCGCCGCGTCGAAGTTCACGATCAACTCCCTGTCCTTGAACGGGTACTTGCGGAAGACCCGTACCCGACCGTCCTCGATCTCGATGATGTTGTAGCAGGGACGCGTGTCGCCCCTGAGGCGCGTGGTCGAGGCGGTCCCGGCGTTGACGATGAACATATCCTCCAGCCGCCACGAGTAGGGCACGTGCTTGTGGCCCGAGAGGACGAGATCGACTTCAGTGTCGGCAAGAAGTTCGAGCACGTCCCCCGCGTCGTAGATGATGTTCCGCTCCCTTCCCGTGCCCGGGATGGGGATCAGGTGGTGGTGGATGACGAAGATCTTGAGCTTATCTTCGGCACCTGCGAACGTTTCGTGGATAAACTCGTAGTGCTCGCGCCCGACCCGCCCGTCGTCGAGGTCCGGCTCCGAGGAATCGACGGCGACCATGACGGCGTCTTCGAAGTCCATGATCGAGTATCGCTCCCCGAACAGACGCTCGAAGTGGATGTAGCCGACGTTGCGCGAGTCGTGGTTGCCAGGGATCACCATCACCCGCTCGCACTGGATGCGCCTGATATACTCGGCCGCCTCCTCGAACTCCTGGCGGTAACCCGCGTCCGTCAGGTCGCCCGACACCACCACGGCGGTCGGGTCGAGGTCGTTTATCTCGAGGATGGAACGCTCCAAAAGGTCAGGTATAAAGTAAGGACTACCGCAGTGGATGTCGCTGATCTGGCAGATAACCAACCGACCTTGCGTGCCCATTCGCTCCCCGATCCGATGCGCTGGAAATGCCGCGAAAAGTATAGCAGAGCGGCGTGTTGGCACTGCATCTTACAGGCGGCTTGTCAGCGTATCAGGTCGTGGAACTGTGAGCAGTACAGAGGGAACTTTGCGGGCGTTGAGGTTAGCTTGTTCAGCATGCCGTAGTAGCCGCTTAGAGAGGACACGTCGTTGTACTCCCACGAACCTCCCTGAAGATCGGAGAAGGCCCGGACCTTGGATTCATCGCGCACGACCACGTCGCAGAAGTCCACGGGCCTCCCCGCGTTTTTCTCGTCTTCGAACACGGGCGTCACGCCGAGCAACTCCGCGGGCTGCGGTCGTAGTCCGCGCAGCCAGAAGAACGAGGGCGCGCACACGAACGCCACGTCGACCTCGTCCCCGAAGGAGGAGCGCTCGGGTCCCTTCCGCTGTTCCGAGACGCAAGTCTTTACTCGAAACGAGACCCGCTCGCCACCGAGGGACCGCCGCAAGTGATCCGCCAACTCTTCGAAGAGGGCTCCTGGGATTCTCGAGGATAGATAGGTGACGAACCGGATTTCTTGGATACTCTGCTCGCGAACGTCCTCATCCTACATCTTCTCTGGCGCGTGCACGCCGAGCAGGTCGAGGCCGCTGCGGAGCACGGTCATGGTGGCGGCGCACAGGGCGAGGCGGCGGGCGCGAACGTCAGCCTCGTCCACGAGGACACGGTGGACGGTATAGAACTGGTGGAAGCGCGTAGCCAGAGTCTCCAGGTAGGTCGGGATCGGGTGCACCTCACGTCTGACGGCGCAGTTATTTATCACGCGGGGAAAGTCCAGTAGCTCCAG
>DATDKB010000284.1:0-3702 GCA_036520255.1 Rubrobacter sp.
GAGGTAGAGGTGAGACATTACAACCCCAATCGGCAATGAGAAACTAGAGACGACGCTAGCGCTAGATTGATATCCGCCTAAACATCTAGTGAGTCAACAAGGCGTCTCAGAGCGCCGACGCCCTGTCGATCTAATCACCCGGTCGGGTGGCGCTCGGCGATGCGGCGCGAAAGCACGCTGGAGAGCGCCATGATGGTTTCCTGTGGGTTCACGCCGGGGGCTGTCGGAAGCAGCGAGCCATCGGCGACGTAGAACCCGGGGACGCCGTGGACCTCGCCGTCCGGGGTACAGCCACTGGTCGCCGGGTCTCTGCCCATTCGGCAAGCGCCGTTCACGTGCGCGGTGAATAGCCCGAACTGGTTGGCCCCATACCCCTGGCGCTCTAAGAGGTCGAGGTCCCTCTCGGAGCGCACGCGGCACTCTCCGGTGTGAAGCGTCAAAGCCTCTCTGGCTCCGACGGCGAGGTGGAGGTGCGCGGCTGCCTTCAGCCCGGCTATCGTGTGCCTCCGGTCTTTGGGGCCAAGTTTGTAGCGGATGCGCGTGCGTCCCTTCCGGTCGGTCGATACCGAACCGTTGGAGAGGTTCTTGTCCGCGCCGTCGCAAACGAGGGAGATCAACATTCCCGTGTTCGGGAATTGGACCATCGTCTGCCGGTGCGCCTCCCCGAAGCCGGGGACCGTGACGGAGAAGAGGTAAGGGTGCAGCGGTGGACACTCTATCCAGAACCCGTACCCCGCCCCGTCGTTCTTCAGAAACTCGTCGCAGACGGCGGACAGCGGGATTCCGGCCCCGGCGTAGATCTCTTCGTCGTAGCGCCCTAGGACCATGCTCGTTGGATGAAATCGCAGGTACTTCCCTGTACCCTCGCTCGCGAGTCCCGAGCGCTGCAATAGGGTCGGAGTGCCCACGGCCCCCGCCGCGGTTACTACGATCGGCGACTCAACAACGACCCTACCATGCCCGCGACCGGTGTCGCGATCGAGCACCGTCCCGAACGCGCGCTTGAGGGGCGCAGGTCCCCCCCTCTCGGCGAGTTCGATCCGCTCGACCCGCACGTCGCTAATTAATCGTGCCCCGGCCTCGATGGCGCGCGGCAGGTAGTTGAGGAGCACGCTTTGCTTGGCATCGTAGCGACACCCGAGCCCGCAGAAGCCCGCACGCACGCATCCACTGGCGTTGATCTTCCCCGAATAGGCGCTCCATCCGAGCTTGCGCGCACCTTCGAGGATTATCCGGTTGTTGGGCGAGTGGGCGTCACCTGGGACGGTTCGGGCGTGGACCTCCTCCTCGACCTCGCCGAAGATGGGTGCCATCTCCTTTGGGCCCATCCCGTAGAAACCGTGCTCGGCCTCCCACTCCTCCAGCAGGTAAGGGGGCGTACGTAGCATGATCATCCAGTTCACTGTGGTCCCGCCACCGACCGAACGCCCTTGAAAGACCGCCACAGAGAGGTCGTCAGTTGCTCGCGCCGCGGCCTCGGCGTACAACCGCGCCGTCATCGGGCCTTCCTCCTCGGTAAAGTCGGCGGCCGTATAGTAGCCTCCTTCCTCGAGGAGCACGACCTCGTGCCCGGCCTCGGCGAGCCTGGCTGCCGCCACTGCCCCCCCTGCCCCGGTCCCAATCACGCACACTCCAGCCCGCAGCTTCGTTTCGGGAGGGAGCTCGCGCCCCTGAATCACCCCCACGCCCGTGCGGTTGGGGCGAGCCCAAGCCGCGCTTTTGTCCGCGCTACTGGCCCTGGGGTCTACGTCGCGCGCGGGCCACTGCTCAGGACGAGCGCGGTCTATGGGCTCGGCGTCGGTCGCCCTTCCCGGCGGCGGACCCTCGTGACGAAGCGCGACCCCGCGGCTGTGTAGGGGACCGCGGTAGCCGATTTCGGGGTAGGATTCAGGGAGCGAGTAGTACGTCGAGACGATCAGGCGTCGAAGCGCCTGGAAGACCGTGCGTCGCGCCCCGAGCCGGCTCCCCTCCCAGCCTTTCAGCACGGCGTCTTGCTCGGCCGCTCGAAGCCGGGTGAATCGCCGCGATTTTCCCGAGACGACGAGCCCGTCGCCGGGGTTATCGAAGGCCGTCAACGCGGTCGCGACCCGCTTTCTCACGAGGGGGTCGCCGCCTACCAACCGACCCTCGACCTCGCCCGCGAGTTTGTCCGCCTTGCCCTCGAGGTGGGGCAACATCCTGCGACAGAGGGTGTTCAGCGTCTCGCGCTGCCCCTTGGTCAGGAACGTTTTCTCTCCCCCGTCGTGTTTGCCGGGCGTCATCATGGCATCCTATCTGCCGCTACTCTCACCGCGCCTGGGCGACCGATCCTACCGCAGCCTCGGCGGTCGGCTCGTCCGCTTCAGCGCCCTCATGATCCCGGTCATGAGCCTGCTGTAAGGCTCCTCGCCGACGCCGGGAAGCGTGCCGATCGGCAGCAGGCGCTGGATGGCGATGGTCTGGGACTCGGTGTACTTCTGAATCCCCTCTGCCCCGTGGCGGCGCCCAAGTCCAGAATCCTTCATGCCGCCCATCGGGGCGTCCGTCGACAACCAGGCCGCGCCGTACGCCTCGTTGACGTTTACCGTGCCGGCCTGGATCCTGTTAGCCACCCCGTAGCCCCGCTTCGTGTCCCGCGTCCACACGCTCGCGTTCAGGCCGTAGGGTGAGTCGTTGGCCTTCTGGATCGCCTCGTCGATGTCCGCGAACCGCCCGAGGGTCACCACGGGCCCGAAGGTCTCGTCGGCGAAAAGCTCCATCCCCGGCTGGTCATTCTCCAGCACGGTGGGCTCGTAGAAGTACGGCCTGAGGTCGGGCCGGGCCCGGCCACCCGCGAGCACATTGGCCCCCTTCCGTACCGCGTCCCGGACGTGACGCTCGGCGATCTCCAGTTGCTGGGCCGAGATGAGTGTGCCCATCTCGGATTCATAGTCCAGGCCCGGACCGATCTTCATGGAGCGCGCCCGCTCGACGAAGCGCTCGACGAAGCGGTCGTAGACCTCCTCGTGCGCGAAGAGCCGCTCAATCGAGATGCAAAGCTGGCCCGCGTTGGCGAAGCAGGCGCGGATGGCGCCTTCCACCGTCCTCTCGAGGTCGGCATCCTTGAGCACGAGCACGGCGTTCTTGCCACCGAGCTCCAGCGAGCAGCCGATGAGCCTCTCCCCCGCCTGCCGGGCCACGAGCCTGCCCGTCTTAGTACTGCCGGTGAAGCTTACGTAGTCGACGCTCTCTATTAGCGGCGGCCCCAGCTCCGAGCCCTCGCCGGTCACGACCGCGAAGAGGTCCCTCGGGAGCCCGGCCTCGTAGAGCAGGTCCACGCCCCAAAGTGCGGTGAAAGGCGTCTGCTCGTCAGGCTTGAGCAGCACCGCGTTACCGGCCATAAGAGCCGGGATAGCGTCGCTGATAGCGAGGGTAAAGGGATAGTTCCACGGTGAGATTATGCTCACTAGCCCCTTGGGGTGACGGGCCTCGCGGGCGAGCGTTAGGACCGGGAAGGCGCCTTTGCGCCGGCGTGTCCTGAGGTGATCCCTAGCGCTGCGCGCGTAGTACCGGGAGACGACGGCCGAGTCCGCAACCTCCTCGAAGGCGTGCTTGCGGGCCTTCCCCGTCTCGAGTTGCATGAGGTCGAGGATCTCCCGCTGTCGCCCCAGCAAGAGATCGTGGTACCTCAAGAACACGCCCGCCCGCTCCTCGAAGCTCCACCGGGACCACGGCCGTTGCGCC
>DATDKB010000285.1:0-3545 GCA_036520255.1 Rubrobacter sp.
GAGATGAAGTCTGCGGTGTCGAGCAGTTCGTCCAGGTCCATATAGCGGGCCTCGACCTCTCGCTCCGCCTCCTCTCTCCGGGAGCGGTTGTGGTAGAGGACCTCCATCCCGAAGCCCCTGGCGCGGCGGGCGACGGCCTGCCCGATCCGGCCGAACCCGACGATACCGAGCCTCTTGCCCCACACGTCGCGGCCCATGAGCTGCTTGGGACCCCACCACTCCCACGTTCCGGCACGCAGCAGACGCTCACCTTCTCCCAGACGGCGGGCCGCGGCGAGCATCAGCATGAACGCCACGTCGGCCGTGGTCTCGTCCAGGACGCCCGGCGTGTTGGTGACGACGACGTCCCTCTCGCCGGCGGCCTTCACGTCCACGTTGTCGTAGCCGACGGCCATGTTGGCGATGACCCTCAAGCCCTCCCCCGCGGCGTCCATGACCTCTTCATCCATCGTTTCCGTGGCGGTCGAGAGGATGCCGGAGGCGCCGCGAACGGCAGCCAAGAGCTCGTCGCGCTCCGGCGGGCGCTCGTGCAGAACGGTGACGTCGAAAGGTTCGAGGACGCGGAGCCCGGCCTCAGGGATCTCACGCGTAACCAGAACCTTCTCGGCCATCAGCCCCACACCTCGTCCAGCCTACCCGCGTAGAAGCGCAAAGCTTTTTCGTAAGACCTTATCCCCGGGTCCGACGTGGTCTCCACGAGATGCTTCAGAAGCAGGTCGACCGCCTGCCGATGCTCCCCGACGTTGTACAGGGCCAGCGCCAGAAAGGTTTGCATGGCCCTGTCCGCGGGGAACTCGGAGACCCCCTGCCCCAGCACCTCGACCGCTTCCGGGTACTCGCCCATGGCCCGGTAGGTGCTGCCCAGGCCTAGGAGCGCGCCGCGCCTCTCCTCGTCGGACAGGTCGCCGGCGATGGCCCTGACGTAGTAGGGCACTGCTTCCCGCTCGCGGCTTTGAACGTCGTACAGCCACGCCATCTGGTGGTTGGCCTCTGTGTCGTCGAGAGATTCGGCCAGGACGCGCACGAGTAGAGACTCGGCTTCCTGGTAGTCTCCGACCTCCCGCAATCGGATAGCCGACTCCAGCTCGGACCGTCGCAAGTTGCCGTCTACTCCTCGTTCAGAAGTTGGCGCAGCACCGTCTGCAGGATGCCGTCGTTCCTCAAGTACTCGACCTCGACCGGGGAGTCTACGCGTGCCTTTACCTCGAACTCCTTCACTTCGCCCTCGTCGGAGGTGGCTTTCACGGTTAGCCCTTTGCCGGGCTCGAGGTCGGCGAGGCCGGAGATATCGAAGGTTTCGTGTCCCGTCAGGCCCAGGGATTCGGCGCTCTCGCCTTCCGCGTACTGGAGGGGGAGAACGCCCATGCCGATCAGGTTCGAGCGGTGGATGCGCTCGAAGCTCTCCGCGATAACGGCCCTTACGCCGAGCAGGAACGAGCCCTTCGCCGCCCAGTCGCGCGAGGAGCCGGAGCCGTACTCCTTGCCGGCGAGGACAAGGAGGGGCACGTTCTCGTCTGCGTACTGCAAGCTCGCCTCGTAAATCGTGGTCTCTTCGCCGTCGGGGAGGTGGATGGTGTAGCCGCCCTCCTTCTCGACGAGCTGGTTGCGCAGGCGGATGTTGCCAAACGTGCCGCGCACCATGACCTCGTGGTTGCCGCGACGGGAGCCGTAAGAGTTGAACTCGCGCGGGTCGACGCCCTTCTCGATCAGGTACTGGCCGGCGGGCATCTTGGACGGGATGGCCCCCGCCGGCGAGATGTGGTCGGTGGTCACCGAGTCACCGACCTGCACCAGGACGCGGGCACCCTCGATGTCCTCCAGGTCCTCGGCCTCGGGGCCCATGTCCTTGAAGAACGAGGGCTCCTGGATGTAGGTCGACTCTGAGTTCCATTCGTAGAGGTCGCCTGAGGGCACCTCCACGTTGTTCCACTGCTCGTTGCCCGTGTAAACGTCGGCGTATTGCTCCTTGTAAATCCTCGGGTCGAGGGCGTTGTCTATCTCCCTGGCCACCTCCTCCTGCGAGGGCCAGATGTCTTTGAGGTAGACGGGATCTCCGGAGCTATCTTCGCCTATGGGATCTCTGGAAAGATCTATGTCCACCGTGCCGGCGAGAGCGTAGGCGACGACGAGAGGCGGGGAGGCAAGGTAGTTCGCGCGCACGTCGGGGTTGATGCGGCCCTCGAAGTTCCTGTTGCCCGAGAGGACAGCCGCGACGACCAGGTCGTTCTCCTCGACGGCGGCGGAGATCTCCTCGGCCAGCGGCCCCGAGTTTCCTATGCACGTCGTGCACCCGTATCCGACCACGTCGAACTTCAACTGCTCCAGCGGGTCGAGAAGCCCGGAGGTCTGCAGGTACTCCGTGACGACCTTCGAACCGGGAGCGAGGCTGGTCTTGACGTGCGGCGCGACGGAGAGACCTTTATCGACGGCCTTCTTCGCGAGAAGCCCGGCGCCCATCATCACGGAGGGGTTGGAGGTGTTGGTGCAGCTCGTTATTGCGGCGATGACGGCCGAACCGTGCTTGAGGTAGAGCTCCTCGCCATCTACCGTGACGGTGATCGAACCTTCCGGCTCCGCCTCCGGCTCTTCAGACCCCGGCTCAGCCCCCGAGGTCGGGTCCGCGTCTCCCTCGCCGGTCGCGTCCGCGGCGGCGGCCGGGGTGTCGCTGGTCGGGAAGGACTCTGTGTCGTCGCCTTCGTGGCTCTCGCCCGTCGACGCAGCGCCGTCCTCCTTTCCCTCGGCCTCGTTGGCCGCGCCTTCGGCCCTACCGGTGTGGATGTCCGGGTTCGGGGTGTCGCTGGCGGGGAAGGACTCCTCGTCCGCGTGGTTGTACGCGTCGTCGCCGTTCTTGCCGTTCCTGAGGAGCGGGTGGTCGGGGTCGACCATCTCGGCCAGCGCCTGCCGGAAGGACGGTTGCATGTCGTCGAGGGCGACCCTGTCCTGCGGGCGACGCGGCCCGGCGAGGCTCGCCTCGACGGTATCCAGGTTAAGGTCAAGCGTCTCCGAGAAGCGCGGCTCGGGCGTCTCGTCCGTGCGCCAGAGGCCCTGCTCTTTGTAGTAGGCCTCGACCAGCCCGACGAGATCCTCCTCACGGCCCGTGCCCCGCAGGTAGCCGAGCGTCTCGGCGTCGACGGGGAAGAACGTGCAGGTGGCCCCGAACTCGGGGGACATGTTCGCAATGGTGGCACGGTCGGGGAGGGAGAGCCTGCTCAGCCCATCGCCGTAGAACTCCACGAACTTGCCGACGACGCCGTGAGAGCGGAGCATCTGGGTGACGGTCAGGACGAGGTCCGTGGCCGTCACGCCCTCCTGCAGGGCCCCGGTTAGCCTGAAACCGATGACCTCGGGCACGAGCATGTAGTAGGGCTGGCCGAGCGTTACGGCCTCGGCCTCGATGCCGCCAACGCCCCAGCCAAGAACGCCGAGGCCGTTGATCATGGTGGTGTGGCTGTCGGTCCCGACGAGCGTGTCAGGCATCGCGACGCCGTCCTTCACGACCACGCCCTTGGCCAGATACTCGAGGTTGACCTGGTGGATAATGCCGG
>DATDKB010000286.1:0-3203 GCA_036520255.1 Rubrobacter sp.
AGACCGCGCTCAAAGTGGAAGCCGATGCGATCTACCCCGGCTACGGATTCCTCTCGGAGAGCGCAGAGTTCGCGAAGGCGTGCGAAGAGGCCGGAATCGTGTTCGTGGGGCCGCCCGCACAGGTGCTCGAGCTCACGGGCGACAAGCTGCGCGCCCGCCGCGCCGCCGAGGAGGCGGACATCTCCGTGCTGCGCGCTTCAGAGCCCGTTGAGGGTGCCGAGAGGACCCTTGAGGCGGCGGAGGAGATCGGCTACCCGGTCTTCGTGAAGGCAGCAGGCGGGGGAGGAGGAAGAGGGCTTCGCTTCGTAGAGCGTTCAGAGGATTTGCCGAATGCTGTGGAGACGGCGATGCGCGAAGCCGAGGGCGCCTTTGGCGACACGACGGTGTTCCTGGAGAGGGCCCTTCTTAGGCCCAGACACATAGAGGTGCAGATCGTCGGGGATGCGGGCGGCGAGATCATTCACCTCTACGAGCGCGATTGCTCGGTGCAGCGCAGGCACCAGAAGGTGCTGGAGATGGCCCCGGCGCCGAACCTGGACCCGGAGCTACGCGACCGCCTGTGCGAGGAAGCCGTGCGCTTCGGACGGGTCGTGGGCTACCGGAACGCGGGAACGGTGGAGTTCCTGGTAGGCGAAGATGGCGAGCACGCCTTCATCGAGATGAACCCGCGCATACAGGTCGAACATACCGTCACCGAAGAGACCACCGACATCGACATCGTCCACGCGCAGCTGCGCATCGCAGGGGGCGAGACGCTCTCCGACCTAGATCTCGATCAGGACCGCATCCGGCAGCGCGGCGTGGCCTTGCAATGTCGCGTTACGACCGAGGACCCCGCTCAAGGCTTCAGGCCGGACACCGGGCGCATTACTGCTTACCGCTCGCCGGGTGGGGCCGGCCTCCGGCTCGACGACGCTGGTACTTATGCCGGGACCGAGATCAGCCCCTACTTCGACTCGCTCCTCGCCAAGCTCACTGCCCGCGGTGCGGACCTCGCGTCCGCCGCCCGCAGAGCCACGAGGGGTCTCGCCGAGTTCCGGGTGCGCGGTGTCGCGACCAACACAGCCTTCTTGAGGGCGGTGCTCGCCGACCCCGCCTTCCTCGCGGGAGAGGCAACGACCTCCTTCATCGACGAGAGGCCACACCTCACCGCCGTCGCTACCGGACAGGACCGCGCCAGCCGCCTTCTCGACCTGCTCGCTGACGTGACCGTCAACCGGCCGCACGGAGAGCCGCCCACCGCTCCCGACCCGCGCACCAAGCTCCCTGCGCTACCTGAAGGAAACCTGGAAAAGGATCCGCCGCCAAGCTCTCGCCAGCGACTTCAGAAGCTGGGTCCGGAGGGCTTCGCCCGCCATTTGCGAGATAGCACAGCCCTCCAGATCACCGACACCACCATGCGCGACGCGCATCAGTCGCTCTTCGCCACCCGGATGCGCACCTTCGACATAGTCGCTGCCTCGCCGCACGTCGCCCGTATGATGCCGCAACTCCTCTCCGCCGAGGTGTGGGGCGGGGCGACCTTCGACGTGGCCCTTCGCTTCCTGCATGAAGATCCGTGGGACCGGCTCGCCCGAATAAGGGAAGCTCTGCCGAACGTGTGCCTGCAGATGCTCCTGCGTGGCCAGAACGTGGTCGGATATACCCGCTATCCGAAGGACGTGGTGCGTTCCTTCGTTGAGGAGACGAACAAGGCAGGCCTCGACATCTTCCGCGTCTTCGACGCCAACAACAACGTTTCCCAGATACGCCCCGCGATCGAGGCGGTGCTGGAAGCGGGAGCGGTAGCGGAGGGATGCCTGTGCTACACGGCCGACCTTTCCGACCCGGGCGAGGACCTCTACACTCTGGACTACTACCTGCGGCGGGCGGAGGAACTGGTGCAAGCCGGCTCCCACATCTTGTGCATAAAGGACATGGCGGGCCTCGTGCGCGCCCCAGCCGCACGAAAGCTCGTCTACGCTCTGCGCAGCGAATTCGACCTGCCGGTGCACCTGCACACGCACGACACCTCGGGAGGCCAGCTCGCCACCTACCTCGCGGCGATAGAGGCCGGGGTGGATGCTGTAGATGGAGCGGCGGCCCCCGTGTCGGGCATGACCAGCCAGCCGTCCCTGTCCGCGATAGTGGCGGCGACTGACCACACGGACAAAGCCACGGGCCTCTCGCTAGAGGCGCTCGGGGATCTGGAACCGTACTGGGAGGCGGTGCGCACCCTCTACGCGCCCTTCGAGGCGGGCCTGCGCTCTCCAACGGGGACGCTCTACCGGCACGAGATCCCGGGCGGACAACTCTCCAACCTCCGCCAGCAAGCCCTCTCTATGGGTCTCGCCGAGCGCTTCGAGGAGGTAGAGCAATTCTACAACCGCTGCGACAAGATGCTCGGGAGGCTGATCAAGGTCACGCCGACGAGCAAGGTGGTCGGCGACCTCGCCCTGTACTTGCTCTCCGCGGGCATCGACCCGGACGACTTCGTCGAAGACCCCGCCTCGTACGACCTTCCCGACAGCGTGATCGGGTTCCTTCGTGGAGACCTCGGCACCCCCCCGAGGGGATGGCCGGAACCTCTGCGCTCGCGGGTGCTCGAAAGGCGCGAAAAGGACTCACCTGGTGTGGAGCTCTCCAAGGCGGACAGGGCGGCGCTGCGTGGTGAGAACCGTAGGGCGGCCTTGAGCCGGCTGATGCTGCCCGGACCGGCCAGGGAGCAACAAGAAGCCGATGAGCGCTACGGCGACGTCTCGGTCGTCCCGACCAAAGCGTTTCTCTACGGGCTCGATCCCGGTGAAGAGATCGCGGTGGACCTCGAACGCGGAGTGAGGCTCTACATCCGGCTCGAAGCCGTGACCGAACCGGACGAGCGAGGGATAAGGACCTTGCTCATCACCCTCAACGGCCAGAGTAGGCCCGTAGACGCTCAGGACCGCTCGCTAAAGCCAGAGACACCCACGCGTGAGAAAGCCGACACTGGCAGCGCGGGTCACGTAGCCGCTCCCATGACCGGGGTGGTGACGATCGCGGTCGAGGAGGGGCAGAGCGTGGAGAAAGGGGAGCAGATCGGGACGATAGAGGCGATGAAGATGGAGAGCGCGATCAGGGCACCGGCGGATGGCACCATCGAGCGGCTCGCCGTAACTTCGGGCACGAACGTCGAGCCGGGCGACCTGCTCATGGTGCTCGGATTCGGATGAAGCAGGGTGATTCCC
>DATDKB010000287.1:0-4831 GCA_036520255.1 Rubrobacter sp.
CCGTCCACAGCAGGCGGAAGTCGCGGTGCCGCAGCGGACGCAGGGCCGCGGGCACCCAGCTCACCATAAGCCGCCGTGTCCGGGTGCGATCATGAACCTCATCTCTACTCGATTATGCACCAGGAACCTCGAAACACGTCACCGGATCGCCGGTCGCGCCACTGGGTGCAGCACCGGCGCACAGTCAGCGTGAAGCTATGGAACAGCGGAAGCGCGCGGCATGAAGCCGGCCTGCCGGAGACCAGACGCTCTGAGAGTGGCGGCTCCCGTCGAAAACTATCCTGAGGCTACAGCACTTTCGGTAGGTAGCCCGGGCGCGACTTCTCGAACTCTTCCAGCTCGTCCTCGTGCGTCAGCGTCAGCCCGATGTCGTCGAGGCCGTTGAGAAGCCGGTAGCGGGCGAAGTTGTCGAAGGCGAAAGGCTCTTCGAAGCCGGGTCCCTTCACGACGCGCCCTTCGAGGTCCACGGAGATCCCGGCCCCCGGGTCTTCGCGAACCGTGTCGAGTAGCTTCTGTACCGCCTCTTCGGGCAGCTCCACCGCGAGAAGCCCGATCTTGGCGCAGTTGTTCTTGAAGATATCGGCGAAGGATGGGGCGATGACAGCGCCGAAGCCGTAGTCCTGTATCGCCCACGGCGCGTGCTCCCGGCTCGAGCCGCTGCCGAAGTTCTGCCCGGCTATCAGCACGACGGCGTCCTCGTGCTCGGCTCTGTTCATCACGAAGTCAGGGTCCTCCCTCCACTGGGAGAACAGGAACTGGCCGAAGCCGGTACGCTCTATGCGCTTGAGGGCGTCGCTGGGCACGATCTGGTCCGTGTCCACGTCGTCCCAGCCGAGCGGCAGCGCCTTCCCCTCGACCTTCTTTACGGGGTCCACCTAGCTCACCTCCACGGGGACGCCGAGCTCGGAGGGCGAGGCGAAGCGGCCCATCACCGCTGTCGCCGCCGCTACGACCGGGCTCACCAGGTGGGTTCTACCACCCTTGCCCTGGCGTCCTTCGAAGTTGCGGTTGGATGTCGAGGCGCAGCGCTCGCCCGGCTGCAGGATGTCCGGGTTCATGCCGAGGCACATCGAGCAGCCGGCGTTGCGCCACTCGAAGCCGGCGCTGGTGAAGACCTCATCCAACCCCTCCTCCTCGGCCTGCTTCTTGACGCGCATGGAGCCGGGGACGACGAGCGCGCGGATGCCCTCCTTGACCCTCTTTCCTTCGAGGACGCGGGCGGCCGCTCTCAAGTCCTCGATACGGGCGTTGGTGCATGATCCGAGGAAGACGGTGTCGACCTCGATCTCCCTGATCGGGGTTCCAGGCTTCAGGTCCATATACCTCAAGGCTCGCACATGACCGTCGTTCTTGGGCTCGGGCACCTCCCCGTCGAGCGGGACGGTCTGCGCCGGCGTCGTCCCCCACGAGACGTAGGGGACGAGGTCCTCTGCCCGTATGACGACCTCCTTGTCGAAGGCCGCGCCCTCGTCCGTTGGGAGCGTGCGCCAGTACTCGACGGCCCTTTCCCACTCTTCACCCTTCGGGGCGTACTCCCTGCCTTCCAGGTACTCGAAGGTGGTCTCGTCGGGCGCGACGAGGCCGGCGCGCGCTCCGCCCTCGATGGACATGTTGCAGACCGTCATGCGGCCCTCCATCGAGAGGGAGCGCACCGCCTCGCCCCTGTACTCGATGACGTGGCCGACCCCGCCGCTGGTCCCGATGCGGTTCAGGATGCCGAGCATGAGGTCCTTGGCGGTGACGTCGGCGGGCAGCTCGCCCTCGACCGTCACGGCCATCGTCTTGGGCCTGCTCTGGGGCAGCGTCTGGGTCGCGAGGACGTGCTCGACCTCGCTGGTGCCGATGCCGAAAGCCAGGGCGCCGAACGCGCCGTGGGTCGCGGTGTGGGAGTCGCCGCAGACGATCACGAGCCCGGGCTGAGTCAGGCCCATCTCCGGCCCGATGATGTGAACTATGCCCTGCCCCAGAGCCCCCCACTGGTGGAGCTGAATGCCGAACTCCTCGCAGTTGTTCCTGAGAGCCTCCATCTGCTTCGCGGAGACCCTGTCCTTTACCGGCAGCCCCACATCGGTCGTCGGGACGTTGTGGTCCATGGTCGCGAGCGTGAGGTCCGGGCGCCGCACCTGGCGTCCCGCGAGCCGGAGCCCTTCGAAAGCCTGAGGGCTCGTCACCTCGTGCACGAGGTGGAGGTCTACGTAGAGGAGATCCGGCTCCCCCTCGGCCCTGCGCACCACGTGCCGCTCCCACACCTTCTCTACGAGCGTCCTGGGTCTATCCATCTCTATCCTTTCCTTTGCGGCCACCGTAGACCGCGAACCTGTGGTCCGTGTACGCGCAGCGGACCGCCTCGAAGCCGGTCTTGGCGAGCCACTCCAGCTGCGCCTGCAGGGTGGCGTTCCTGTCGGCCCTCATGCGGGCGAGAGCCGCGCCGAGATCGCCCTCCGTCACCCCCGCCTCGCGCACGCGGCGCAGCCACCACTCGCGGTAGAGCGCCTCCTCTTCGGGCGTCTCGCCGTGTACCTGGTCCGCGTTGACGAAGCAGCCGCCCTTTGAGAGGGAGCCGAATATCTTCCGGAACAGCTCCTTCTTGTCGCCGTGCGTGAGGTGGTGGATCGAGAGCGCAGAGACGACGAGGTCGTACCCTTCAGGCAACGGCTTGCGCGCGTAGTCCATGTTGCGGAACTCGAAGCGCCCGTTACCCACCGACAGTCGCCGCCGCGCCACCCTGAGCATCTCCACCGAGAGGTCGACGAGCGTTACCCGCGAGCGCGGGAACCTCTCGGCTACCATCGAGCTCAGGAGCCCCGTCCCTGCCCCCAGGTCGAGGACCCGGATCTCCGCTTCCCGCCCGAAAGGCACGCTCTCCAGCGCGGCCCCGTAGAAGCCGTCCAGCCTGGGGACCAGCTGCCTTCGTGCCCGGTCGTAGCCGGCCGCCGCATCATCGAACAGAGCCTCGATACTCAACCTCACACCCTCTCTACGAACATCTTCGGGTCTTCCATGCCGCCTCCTTCTGAACGGTCAGTGTATTTCATAGCAGCGTAAAGGCGAGGTTGGACTCGCCCTCGGCGAAGCGGGAAGGGCGCAGAGCGTGCGTGTCGAGCGTGCTCGCCGCGCCGTCCAGCATGATCTCGGCGAGCAGCTGGCCGAGCGCCGGGGCGTGCATCACCCCATGCCCCGAAGATCCATTCGCCAGGTACAGATTGTCTATCTCCTCGACCCTCCCGAGCAGCGCGTGGCCGTCAGGGGACATCTCGTAGAGGCCGGCCCAGCACTCCGCCCGGTCGATGGAGGCTTCCTCCAGGCACGGCACGCGCTCCCGCGCCGTCCCCAAGACAGATTCGACCCACGCGTCCTCGACGCTCTGGTCGAAGGGGTCGGCGGCGTCGGGCTCGTCCGGCAGCAAAAGCAGGACGCGTCCGTCGCGGACGCGCAGGTGGAACCCGTCTTCCAGGAAGACGGTCATCGGCATGTCCTCGGGCAGCTCGTCGAACGGCCCCGTCACCGCCACCCGCCTGCGAAGCGGTTCGACAGGCACCTCTAGCCCCGCGTGCCGCGCCAGGGAAGCCGCCCAGGGTCCCGCGGCGTTTACGACGGACCCCGCGGCGACGTCCCCGTCAGGCGTGCGCACCGCGGCTATACGCCCCGGCCCATCCAGCTCGAAACCCGTGCACTCCACGCCGTACTCGAACCGCACGCCGAGCCGCTGTGCGCCCTCGACGTAGCCGCGCAGGACCTCCATCGGCTTGAGAAACCCGTCAGTAGGTCCGAACACGCCACCGATGAGCCCCTCGGCGCGGACCGCGGGGTTGATCTCCCCTACCTCCTCAGGCCCCACCTCCCTCGCGTCCTCGAGCCCGGCAGCCCTCTGGACGCTTCGCGCCCCCCGCAGCGCGTCGAGTTGCGCCTCATCGCTCGCGAGGAAGAGGTACCCGCACCGGCGGTAGCCGGAGTCCACGCCGAGCTCCTCCTCGAAGCGCACGAGCTTCTCGCGCGAGAGCAGCGAGAGCCGCACGTTTATCTCGGAGCCGAACTGGGCGCGGAACCCTCCGGTCGCTCTTCTCGTGCTGCCTTGTCCCGGAGCCAGATCTCGCTCCAGCACGAGTACCGGGCCGCATCCCCTCGCCGCAAGGTGGTAGGCGACGCTGGCTCCGATAACGCCCGCGCCGATGACGACGGCCTCGGCCGACCTCACGCGCTCCCCGACCGGGTCGCTAGCATGTTCAACCTGACGTAATCCACGACGAGGGACCATTCTTCCGCCAGCCGCTCGGCCACCGCGTGAGCGAAGGAGTTCCAATTCCCAATCGGCAGGAACGACAGGTGGTGTTTCAACACGACCGTTCTAAGGAAGCGGGCAAGCTCGCTCACCGAAGCGAACTGCGTGTGCTCCTCGTGCAGCCAGGTCTCGACATCCTCGAACCCGGCGGCCTCCAGGCGGGCCTTCGTCACCTCGGGACCGACGAAGTTCCAGCCCTCTTCCCAGCCGGCGAAGGCGTCCCTGAACCCCTCCTCGGTCACGACCCGCTCCGCGACGGCCAGCGTCCGGGCGATGTTGCCGGTGCCGCCACACTGGGCCACCAGCCTGCCCCCCGGCTTCAGGAGCTTCGCGAGACGGCCGAAGAGACGCTCGTGGTCCATGATCCAGTGGAAGGTTGCGGTAGAGAAGATCACATCCACCGGCTCTTCTACTTCAAGCCGCAGAACGTCGCACCACTCGACCCGTACCCGCGGGTCACCCGCGAAACGCCTCCTCGCCGCCTCGACCATGTCCTTCGAAGCGTCCACGGCCAGCACCGTCCCGTTCGGCAAATTCCGTAGAAGAAGCTCC
>DATDKB010000288.1:0-2451 GCA_036520255.1 Rubrobacter sp.
GCAGCGCGACAGGGCTCGCGTGGGCGCACTGCGAATGCTCGGCGCCGCGATCAAGAACGGTGAGATCGAAGCGGGACGACCTCTCACGGAGGAAGAGGAACGGGTCGTGTTGCGGCGCCAGCTCAAGCAGCGCGAGGAGTCCGCTGAGGCGTTCAGCAGGGCCGGACGCGAAGAGCAGGCGGCCTCGGAGTCGGCGGAGGCCGAGATCGTGCGCGGGTATCTGCCCGAGCCACTCTCGCGCGAAGAGCTCGAAGAGATAGTGGACAGGGCGATGCAGGAGACCGGCGCGAGCGGGATGAACGATATGGGGCCCGTGATGGGACGGGCCATGGCCCTGGCAGGGGGACGCGCCCAGGGAAGGGAGCTCGCCCCCCTGGTGCGCGAGCGACTGAAATGAAGGATGGAGTTGTTCTGCAGGGGAAGCGACGACGGCTAAGTTTTCAGGTTTCGCGATGGTAGAGCTGAACGAGAAGCTAAAACCTGGGTAAGGAGGAAAAGACGGACACTACAACGGGCGCACAGGTAGAAGCGAGGCTGGTCATACCGCCAGGACGGATGCTCGAGGTCTTCGGTGAGCGCGACTCGGTCTTGAGAAGGGTCGAGGAGCTCGTCGAGTGCGAGGTCATCGTGCGCGGCAACGAGATCATGCTCCGGGGCACCGAAGCGGCCGTGGACAGGGCTGAGGCGGTCTTCGACGGCCTCATCGGGCTCGCGGAGGATGGGGATAACCCGACGCCGGAGACCGCCGAGCGCCTCTACAAAATGGCGGACAGCGGCGGGGGACGCGAGGTGCTCGGGGACGTGATCCTAACTCACAGGGGCAGGCGCGTGGCGCCCAAGACCCGTAACCAGAAAGCCTACACCGACGCCATCCGCGAGAACCAGATCGTCTTCGGTATCGGACCCGCCGGGACGGGCAAGACCTATCTCGCGGTGGCGCTCGCCGTCGAGGCGCTCAACAGGGGCGAGGTGGCCAGGATCATCCTCACCAGGCCGGCGGTCGAGGCGGGGGAGTCTCTGGGGTTCCTGCCAGGAGACGTGATGGCCAAGGTGGATCCTTACTTTCGGCCGCTCTACGACGCCCTTTACGAGATGGTGGACCCAGCGAAGTTCCAGGCGCACCTCGAGAGGGGTATAATCGAGATAGCCCCACTTGCTTTCATGAGAGGCCGGACCTTGAACGACGCGTTCATCATCCTCGATGAGGCGCAGAATACGACCCCCCAGCAGATGAAGATGTTCCTGACGCGCCTCGGGTTCGGCTCCAAGATGGTGATAACGGGCGACGTCACGCAGATCGACCTCCCCAAGGGCCGCGTGAGCGGCTTGCAGGACGCCAGGAGGACGCTTACCGGGGTGGAGGGCGTCTCCTTCGTGGGCTTGAGGCGAGACGACATCGTCCGCAGCGACCTCGTCATGCGTATAGTAGATGCCTACGAAGGCGCTAGGGAAGGGGCCTAGGGCCCAGGAGACGGGGAAAGCCATGAAGCTGGGAAAACAGGTTCCGAAGACGCCGCTCGGGAGAAGAGTGGACGAGCTGCACCGGCCGCCGACGCGGTTCGAGCGCTTCCGCGAGTGGATCGAGGGACTGCCGAAGGTGAGGCTGTTCGTCGCGCTCATCCTGATTACCTGGCTTGCGCTCACCGCCCTGATCGGCCTGGGTCCGCGTCCACCTATAGAGCGGATCATCGCCGAGGGCATCGTGGAGCGCGGCGACCTCGCACAGCTCGAGTCTAGCAACCTGATCCGCAACCCCGATCTCTGGAAGTCGCTGATCGGGGTGGGTCTCGTCGTGGCGACCGAGATGGGGATAATAGGATACTTCCTGGAACGCTTCGGGCGCCGCGTCCTCAAGGCGAACTCGGCGATCAAGCTGGTCCTCGCCGCCTCTCTGATGATCCTGTTCACCGCGCTCGCCCGGCTCTTCATCGAGCTGAACTTCAACCCTTACCTGACGCCGCTGGCGGGCCTATCCATCATCGGAACCATGCTGCTGGGGCCGCGCATCATGTTCCCCGTGGTCGTGGTCACGAGCATCAACGTCGGGATCATGAGCGGCAACGACTTCCTCCTGACCGCGGCGCTCCTGCTCGGCTCTGGCTTCGCGATCTACACCGTCGTGCGGGTCCGTTCGCGCCAGCAGCTGCTGAAAGCTGGCCTGTTCATAGCCCTGGTCACAGCCGCCGTGACGTTCGCGGTGGGCCTGTTGGGGGGCGGTACCCCCTCCGAAGCGCTGTGGCAGGGCCTGCTGGGTCTCGTGAACGGGCTGCTCTCGCTGATGCTCGCGATGGTGCTGCTGCCGTTCCTTGAAGACGCCTTCAATATCCTGACGCCCATGAAGCTCCTGGAGCTCACCAATACCGGCAATACCCTGCTCCACAAGCTGCTCCAGAAGGCGCCGGGCACGTTCACCCACTCCATGCAGGTCGGCAGCCTCGCGGACGCGGCCGC
>DATDKB010000289.1:0-3114 GCA_036520255.1 Rubrobacter sp.
GGGTGGGGTCTTGTGAGTACTGGTTACCGTCGGAGGCGGTTCCTAGCGTGGAAGGAGAGGGCTGCGCTGTGGGGGTGCCGTCGGATACCTTTCAGGGAGACTGCGGCTTTCGTAGGAACGATCGGAAAGCGTAGAGCAAGACACCGTCAGGCCCACGTCGAAGATCTACCGGGTGGGCGGTTGTCCACCCGGTAGATGCACCGTTTACCGGCTCGCAGTTCGCACGTACCCTGAACCGGGTACGAGAAAAGCCGGGGTCCCGATAAGACCCCGGCCCGGATCGAACCTTTAGCCCCACTTTATCACTTCGCAGTTGTTCGCGATTATGTCCTCGGTGGTGTTGTTGGTCAGGACGGTGTCACGGCCCCGGCCGCAGTCAACCCGGTCCCCCTCGGCGCGCCCGCGCTCGCGGGCGTTGATCTGGTCGTTGCCCCTGCCGCCGACGAGCAGGTCGGAGTCTCCCTTGCCGATCAGCGTGTCAGCCCCGCCCCTTGAGCGTGTCGTTCTCGGCTGTGCCTACCAACCTGTTCGGCCCGGCGTCGCCGATCTTCGTAGCGGCGAGGGCCATCCCGGCGAACACCATCACCGTGAGCCCCATAACCGCGAGCAAGACGGCCATTCTTCTCGTCATTCGCTTACCTCCTTCGGTACCTGGTCTCCGTTGACAGGCCCTATGATGGATCCTCGATGGGCGATCGCCCTCTCCAAAATCGTCGATCTTCGCCTATGTAAATCTGTATAGACGTGGGGGTCTTTTCGCGGGTTAGACGCTGTCCAGGATAGAGAGGAGCGTGTCGAAGTCCATACCGGGGAAGGTCGTACGGGATCCGTCGAAACTTCTCATTACCGCATAAGGAGCGCCCTCTGGGTAGAGCTCCACCCATACGGGCGCGCCGAACTCGACGGCGGTCCTTAGCTCCCGGAGGGCGGCAGAGATCACCTCCCGGTACATGGCCGGCCCGTTGGCTATCAAGGCCCTCACGCCCCCGGCACTGATGCCCCGGCGGCCGTCGTTGGCAGGCGCGTTGAGGTCTTGCGGCGCGGCGTTGTACGGTCTCGTACCATCAACACCCATTGTGTGCAGGACAGATGCGTCTGGCCTCTGGAATTTCGTATAGATTGGTACGGGCTGTCGGTGGTTCGATCGCGACCACGCCGTGGCGCACGGCGAAGACTAGCGCTTGCAGCCTCGAGGAGACCTCGAGCTTGGAGAGGATGTTCGCACGTGGGTGTGGACCGTTCCCTCGCCCACGTGAAGTCGTCGGGCGATCTCCCTGTCGCCCAAACCCTTGGCGAGGGCCTGGAGGACTTCACACTCCCTCGGGGTTAACTTAGCGCTCGCGAGCTGCGCGCCTCGCGGTTGCTCTCGCGCACGCGCGTGAGGAACCGCAGGGCCTCTATGACCTCCCTCTGGGAGAGCAGCTGCTCTCCGGCGGCCAGACGGCGGACCGCTTCCACGAGGTCCCTCATGGGCGTCGACTTGTGCATCACCCCCGCTGCACCCGCCCCTATCGCCTCGGCCAGGTACCTTTGCTCGGACATGGCGCTCAAAACCAGCGCCTTGACGCGCGGCCTAGAAGCGCGCAGGTCCTTTATGAGCTCCGCGCCCGAACCACCGGGGAGGTTCAGGTCGACTATCGCCACGTCCACCGCGAGCTCTGCGCTCTCGAGGATCCCTCTGTCCTTCGAGAGGGATCTCGGCCTGGCCACCACGGTGCAGTCTGGCTCCCTTTCTAGCATGAACGCGAGCGGGTCGCGGAAGGTGTCGTGGTCGTCCAGGATCATAGTCCTGATCTCTTCGCCCATCACACCGCCGCCAGCTCGAACGCGAACACCGAGCCCCCGCCGGGCCTCTCTTGTACCGTCAGCTCGGAACCGTGGCCCCGCACGATGCGCCGGCTGAGGTAGAGGCCGAGGCCCACGCCCGGGATCTTGTGCCCCTCCCGATCGCGGCCCCGGCCGAATTTTTCGAAGATCCTCCTCTGGTCATCCGGGTGGATGCCGGGGCCGCGGTCGGCGACCTCCAACCTGACCCGTCCCTGCTTGCCGATCACCCTAAGCTCGATGGGCGTGCCCTCGGGCGAGTACTTGGCGGCGTTGGAGAGCAGGTTGCGCAAGACCTGCCCGATGCGCTCGGGGTCGGCAAGCACCCGCTCCCCCGCCCGTAGGTCACCCCCACGTACCTGCCTGACGGGTGTCCGGCTGGCAGGGTTCGCGCGTAGGCTTCGGCATCCGTCAGGAGCTTCTCCAGGGGCAGACGGCACGTCTCGACCTCGAACCCCTCGCGCCCGACCGCCGCGACGGCCCGCACGTCGCTTACGAGGTTGGTCAGGGCGTCGAGCTCCCCCTCCGTCGCGGTCGTGGCGTACTGGCGTACCCCGGCGTCCTCCCCTTCGGCGGAGAGCATCTCGTTGAGCTTGCGGACGGCGGCTATCGGCGTCTCTAGCTCGTGGGCGATCATAGCGCTGAAGTCGGACCTCAGGGCGTTGAGCTCGTCCAGTCGCCGCGCGCGTTCTCGCTCGGTGGCCAGCAGCCTCGCGCGCTCCGAGGCGACGCGCCGGAGCTCGGATATGCCGCCGATGGCGACCACCACCGCGAAGGCCAGGCTGAGGGCGTCGGCGGTGGTGAGCAGGCCGCCCCCGTAGGCAGAGGGCCACAGGTAATCGTGCAAGACCGACCCGGCCAGTAGCACCACCGCGAAGAGCAACCAGCTTCGCAGCAGCCCACGGCGACCCTGCCAGAAGGCCCCGACCATGGCCGCCGTCGCGAGCCCCAGCGGCAGCATCGAGAGCACCCAGTGCCACAAAGTCAGCCACCCCAGGGGCGAGCCGAGGATCGCCGTTCTCTCGGGGTTCGCGAAACGGGTTAGGAGGGGCATCCACTCTTCTCCGTGTAGGAACTCGAAGAGGACCACGTATCCGGCCACCAGGGCGGCCGGGATCACCGTCGCGCCCCAAACCAGGATCCGGGACGGTTTACCCGGGAACAGACCCACCATGAAGAGGGCGCACGCCAGCGTTTGGGTGACGAAGGCCTCGTAGAGCGACTCGTTGAGCTCGGGGGGGTCCTCCTGGATCAGGGGCTCCAAATACCCAAACACGAGGTGTCCCAGTC
>DATDKB010000290.1:0-2593 GCA_036520255.1 Rubrobacter sp.
CGCCGTCGAGGCCGCCGGCCGGATAGGCTACCCCGTGCTCGTCCGCTCCTCGGGCGGCGGGGCTACCGCCGCCGACCTCGGCACGTTCGGCTTCTCGATCATCCGCCCCACGGACGAAAAGGAGTCGGGACGCAGCATCAGAGACCGCTACGACGAGGCGGCGAATTTCGTCCTCGGCGCCTTCTCGCGGGTCGGGGTGACGACCGAAGTGGGGGAGGTGCGCGAGGAGTTCTGCCCGGGGGGCCACAGCATCAGGGTCGGAGATAGGGAAAACGGCATGAAAGTCGTCGGAATGCGCAGAGGATCACACGCCGCGCTACGAGCGTCGGGGGCATCGTGCTCGTCGAAGGCGAGCACGAGCTGGCACGCGTACTCGGCCGGGTCTACGGTCGCACTGGTGGCGCTCATCGTAGCCCCCGAATCCGGCGGATACCTCGTGGCCTTCGCCCTCATAGGCCACGCCGGCTGGGACGCCTACCACTACCTTAAAGATAGGGTGGTCGCGCGCTCGTACGCGGAGTTCTGCGGTATTACCGACCTCCTGCTGGGCGGGGCCATCCTCTTGTCCCTGGCGTAGCCGTCTGGGACCGCGGCGGCGCAATTAGGCCCGAACAGACGAACCGCATCAGGGCAAGGCGACGACAGAACGGAGACGAAGATGGACCACAATTACCCCGAACCGACCGAGACGGCGAGCCTTGCGAGGGTAAGCGAAACGGCGATACCCGCGGCCACGGTCTCGCCGGAGGCGGTCGGGCGGGTTCGCGGCCGTCTCGGTCTGGCGTTTCGCGCGCCACCTGCTGGAGATGATCGCGGCGATGGTCGCCCAGATGGCGGTGCTCGATTCGGCGATCTGGGCTTTAGGCGAGCCGCCCGGCTACTCGAACGCGCTTGTCGAGTACGGTCTCATGGGGGCATCCATGTCCGCGCCGATGGTGGCGTGGATGCGATATCGGGGCCACTCCTGGTCAGACGGCCTGGAAATGACGGCCACGAGGCTCCTCCCAATGTTGGCGCTCGTGCTCCCGGCGGCGTTGGGTGCGGGGGGCCGCGCGCCAGGGCGACGGATCACTCGCTCATGATGCTCTCGCACGTGGCGATGATCGGGGGATGGTCGCCCTCATGGTCTACCGCCGGAACCGCTACGCTCAAGGGGCACGCGGATAGCAGTACGAGGCGCGGGTCGAAGCGCTCGACACCCCTCGGACCAAAGACACTCGGGATAGTTTTGTCCCCTTTTCACGAGCAGGTCTGCTAAGGCGTTTCCTGCTTTTCGTGGGCACGCGTTGCTGCTATCAGGAGCTCTGCCCACACGTCGCACGGTATATGGCGAGGTTTGTGGCCTTATACCCGTCATTCCCGCGGATGCAATAATCCACTGCGACGGATGGGCTTCTCGTCTCCGATCGGGATTTACCGTCTGGCGTGTGAGCGGCCACGGTCCTTCGGGCTGTCCCGCACGAAGGCGTGTTTCGTCAGCTCTTTCATCCGGGCGACGTATAGGCTCATGGGCCAGCCGCGCTCGAGCGTGAGGTTCTCCCAGTTGCCGATGGAGAGCAGCGTCCAAAGCATCTCGCCAGCTTCATCCAACGACCACTCAGGGGCCAGCGCCCCGTCGCGCTGTAGCCTCCCCACGATATCGCTACAGGCCTCTTGCACCACGCGCATCCGGTCCTCCCATGCCGCGGCTACGGCTTCATCACTCTCGCGGGCGGCGAGCAAGGCCCTTGCTATGCCGTGGATCTCCGGCATGTAATTCCCCCAGAACTCGACGAACGCCTCCAGACGCTCCACCCCGCCACTCGCCGCCCGGTAGACCCCCAGCCGCTCATCTAACCCCCTCACCTCGTCCCCATATCGGGCCGTCGCCACCATCAACTCCGCCCTCGAACCAAAGTGGTCGTAAACTGCCTGCCTCGAAACCCCCGCAGCCTCCGCAACGTCGCGCATGCGCACGCCCTGCCCGTTGCGCTCGACCATCAGCCGCCACGTCGCCTCCAGAATTCGCGTCCGAGTTTTCGGATCCCCACTTGACATGCCGTAAAGTATACGCTAACTTACATCGAGTCAGTTTACATCGTGTAAAGTACGAGAAAGGAGAGAGGCATGGAGGCGAACGACGGGATGACGCTGGTCCTTGGCGAAACGGGCAAGACGGGAAGCCGGGTGGTTGGACGGCTTGGGGAGATAGGGATTCCGGTTAGGATCGGCTCCCGCTATGGTAGGCCGCCGTTTGAGTGGGAGGACATGGCCACGTGGGGGCCTGTCCTGGAGGGCTTGGGGTCTGTATACGTGACTTATCAGCCGGATCTCGCGGCCCCTAGCGCCGCCGAAAGGGTCGGGTTGTTCGCCGACCTCGTGGTGCGGAGTGGGGCGCGGCGGCTGGTGTTGCTCTCCGGGCGGGGTGAGCCAGAGGCCGGGCGCGGTGAGGAAGCCGTGCGGGAGTCCGGCGCGGAGTGGACGATCCTGCGTTCCCGTTTCTTCGCCCAGAACTTCAGCGAGAGCTTCTTTCTCGGGCCCGTGCTCGGCGGTGAGCTCGCGCTCCCGGCCGGGGAGGTGGCCGAGCCGTTCGTGGACGCCGAAGACGTTGCGG
>DATDKB010000291.1:0-17476 GCA_036520255.1 Rubrobacter sp.
CAAGGAGAACGGCGGCGGCGTGTATTCGCCAGGCGCCAGATCCCGCGCTTCGGTGAACGCATCGGCGGGACGCCGCTCCGGAAGCACCACCTCGAGTTCCCGCGTCGGCGCGGTCTGTGGCTCGACAGCCCGAGGCTCCGCCAGCAGCTCTTCGTGCGGGACCCGCACGACCGCGGCATCCGCCGACTCTTCCCTGGCGCGAGACCTGGGAGCGTCGCTCCGGGTACCCGCCCTCTTGGGCGACCGGCTCGGCCGTTCCTCTGGCCGTTCCTCTCTTCCCTCGCGTATCCGGGTGGGGAGTCTTCCGACCCAGCCGGCCAGCTCCCCGCCCGCGCTCCCGAGTGCGCCGACGGCGCTGGCGAAGCTTACGCCGGTCAACAAGGAGATGCCGAGCGCGTACAGGAGCCCGATCACGAGCGCCGCCCCGATAATGCCCCCGACACCCTGCAAGCCCCAGTACAGCCCGCTCCCCATAATGCCACCCGCCTCAGGATAGTGCCTCGCCGAGAAGAGCTGCCCCCTTTGCAGGGTAGCGGCGAACGTGGCCGCGGCGGCGAGCAACAGCAACAGCGCGCCCGCAACAAACCTTCCGGGAAGCCGGTCGACAAGGAGCAGCAAACCGGCGACGGCCGCCATCGGGGCTAGCGCGAAGCCGGGCAACCCGAGCAGTTGGGTGACAACCGACGAGCCCGCATCCCCCAGGAACGCGCCGCGACCGCTCGCGAACGCGGCGCTGTAAAAGAACCCGACGGCGAGGAGGACGATCCCCACGGCCTCCCTCGTGAACGCCCCCTTTAGGCCCTCGGCCATCCTGGCGAGCGGCGAGGCGCCCTTCTTGCGGGATGCCTTGCCGCGGCCCTTGCTGGACGGGCCCTTCTTCGCGGTCTTCTTCGGGGCACGCTTGCGGGTAGCCACGCCCCTAGTCTAGCCTATAAGCCTCAAGTCCACCATCAACCGCAAGGTATGGTACAGGGTTAGATCTATACCTCAACTATTAGCGGCAGGATGATCGGGCGTTTCCCGGTGCGGCCTGAGAGGAAACCGGAGAGGTCCTTTCTGATAGCGTTTTTCAGCTCGCCCCAGTCGGTAACGCGCTGCTTCGCCGTACGCTCTAGGGTCCGGCTGACTACCTGTATAGACTCGTCAACGAGGCCGTTGGCGCTCTCGGGGCTTACGAAGCCGCGTGAGATCACATCGGGAGGACTCAGGAGCTGGCCGTTCTGGGCGTTTATGCGGGCAACCACGATGAACATGCCGTCTTCTGAGAGCTGTTGGCGCTCGCGCATCACGCCCGATGAGCTCTCGGCTATCGCGCCGGCGTCCACCAGGAACATTCCGGCGGCTACGTTTTCGGCCCGATGTGCCTCGCCGTCCTCGAACTCCAGGCAGGCGCCGTTCTCCAGGATAAAGATGTTCTCTTCCGGGATGCCGAGGCTGATCGCGGTGTTCGCGTGGTGCCTGAGCATCCTGAACTCGCCATGCATGGGCACCAGAAACCTGGGCTTGAGAAGCGAGAGTATTAGTTTTTGCTCCTCCTGGGCCGCATGGCCCGAGACGTGCACGTTCTGCAGGGGACTGTAGTAGACCTCCGCTCCGCGCTTCATCAGGTTGTTGATGGTGCGCGAGACGCCGCGCTCGTTACCGGGGATCGGGTGGGCGGCTATAACGACGGTGTCGCCGGGGCCGGCCTCGATGGTACGGTGGGTGCCGTTGGCGACCCGGCTCAAAGCTGCGAGCGGCTCCCCCTGCGAGCCGGTCATAAGTACGGCGATGTCCGTGTCGGGGACCTTGTTGATATCCCTCTGCTCGACGAGCATTGAGGTCGGGAGATCCAGGTAGCCGAGCTCACGCGCGATCTGGACGTTGCGTATCATGGAGCGTCCGGCCACGCCCACGAGCCGGTTGTGCCTTTTCGCCGCCTCGACCACCTGGCTGACGCGATGGATGTGGGATGCGAAGGACGCGACGATGATCCTGCCCCCAGACTTGTCGAAGACGTCCTGGAAGGTCGCCTCTACGGTCTTCTCGGAGGGCACGTAGCCGGGTCTCTCGGCGTTGGTCGAGTCGCCAAAGTAGGCGAGTACCCCCTCCTTGCCAAGCTCGGCCAACCTACCCAGGTCTATCGGCTCGCCCTCGATGGGCGTCAGGTCGACCTTAAAGTCGCCCGAAAACAAGATCAGGCCGGCGTTGGTACGGATTGCTATGGCCACGGCGTCGGGGATAGAGTGGTTGACGTTGATAAACTCGAGGCCATAGCCACCCAGGTTTTGCCTGTCGCCAGCCTTTATCTCGCGCAGGTCGCCTTTCTTGATTCCGAACTCCTGCAGCTTGCTGCGCACGAGCCCGAGCGTGAGCTTGGTCGCGTAGACAGGAACATTGAACTCGCGCAGCAGATACGGCAGCGCCCCCACGTGGTCCTCATGACCGTGCGTGAGAACTATGCCCTTCAGCTCGTTCGCGTGCTCCCGCAGGTATGTGAAGTCCGGAAGAACAAGATCGATGCCAGGCATCTCCTCGTCCGGAAACGACATACCGGCGTCCACCAGTATTATTCCGCTCGCCTGGCGCACGGCCGTCATGTTCTTGCCGATCTCACCCAACCCTCCGAGGGGCACGACCTGCAAGGTCTCCTTATCTAACAGTATTTCCTCCCTTGGGTCGTCAATAGCATTTCAGCTAGTCAGCACACTTCAGCTAGTCGGGTTTTCCTCTTGCTGAAATGCTGACTAGCCCCCGTTCAGGTACCTGCCCAGGTCGAGCTCCTCCGGCCCGACGGCGGAGAGGTACATCTGCTCTGTTCTAAGGTGCTGCTTTGCGAGGCGCGCGATGCCTTCCGGGGTCACGGCCTCTATACGGGCGGAGATCTCCTCCGGCGTCAGAAGCTCGGCGCCGGTTATGACGCTGCGGCCCACGCGGTTCATCCTGGCCGAGGTGCTTTCGAGGGCGAGGAGCGTCGAGCTCTTCAGCTGCTGCTTGGTGCGCTCGAGCTCTTCATCCTCGACCGCCTCGTCCATGGCTCGTCCGAGTTGTTCGACTATTACCCTGACGGCCTCTTCCACGTTGCCGGTGGTGGAGCCCACGTAGGTCTTGATCGCGCCGGCGTCCGAGTATCCCTGGTGGTAGGAGAAGACGGCGTAGGCGAGCCCGCGCTTCTCGCGAACCTCCTGGAAGAGTCGGCTGCTCATGCCGCCGCCGAGGACGTTATTGAGCGCGGCCATCGCGTAGCGGTCTTCGCTCCTGGCCGGGATGCCCATGGAGCCCATGGATACGTGGTACTGCTCGGTCTCCTTGAACCTGAAGTGGAAGCGGCTCGCCGGAGGGGTAGGACTGGCCTCCCTGACGAACGGCTCTCCCTCGGGCAGCCCGGAGAGCTTCTCTTCTACCATCCGCTCCACGTCGTCGGAATCGAGCTTGCCGGCGGCGACCACGAAGACGTTGGTAGAGGTGTAGGTGTTCTCGTGGAAGCCCTTCAGGGTCTCGTGGTCTACGCCCCGGACGGTCTCGGCGGAGCCGATGATCGGGCGTCCTAGCGGGTCCTCGTTGAAGATGAGCGAAGAGAGGTACTCATCGGCCAGTTGGTCAGGCCTGTCCTCGTACATCTTGATCTCCTCGACGATCACCTCGCGCTCCCTTTCTAGGTCGGCGAGGGTTGGCCTCAGGATCATGTCGCTCATAACGTCGAGGGCGCGGCCCAGGTGCTCGGGCAAGAACCTGGCGTAGAGCACGGTGTACTCTTCGCCGGTCGCCGCGTTCTCCTGGGCCCCGATGCCCTCGAAGGCCTGCGCGATGCTGAGGGCGTCCATGTCTGGGGTGCCCTTGAAGAGCATGTGCTCCATCAGGTGGCTGATGCCGGCGACCTCGTCCTTCTCGTCGCGGGAGCCAGCTCGGATCCAGACCCCCAGAGAGACGCTAGTGGCCTCTTCGAGGGGCTCCGTGAAGATCCTCAGGTCACCGGGCAGCTCCTTCCGCCTTATGTTGGAATCGGCCACTAGCCCTCCAGTTTCTCGAGGCTGATGCGGTTCTGCTTGTCGATCTCGAGGACGCGCACCTTGATGCGGTCGCCCTCGTTCACGACGTCCTCGACCCGCTCGACCCGCTGCTTGCCGGGCGCGAGGCGAGAGATGTGCACGAGCCCGTCGCGGCCAGGTGTGAGCTCGACGAAGGCGCCGAAGTTCGTGGTCTTCACGACCTTGCCGTTGTAGATCTCCCCGGCCTCGACGTCCTTCATCATGCCGTTGATGGCGCCGGCAGCGTCCCTTGAGACGTTCCCCTCGCCGGCCACGAAGACCGTCCCGTCGTCCTCGACGGAGATGTTCACGCCAAACTGCTCCTGCAAGGCGTTTATGGTCTTCCCACCCGGTCCTATAAGCATTCCGATCTTGTCTTTCGGGATCTTCAGGACCTCGACCCGCGGCGCGAAGTCGGAGACCTCGGCCCTCGGCTCGGGGATTGCCTCGCGCAGGATCCCCAGGATCTGAACACGCCCGGCCTTGGCCTGCTCAAGCGCCTCCTGCAACAGCTCCGCGGAGACGCCGGTGATCTTCATGTCCATCTGCAGCGCCGTTATGCCGTCTGCCGTGCCCGCGACCTTGAAGTCCATGTCGCCCATGTGGTCCTCGAGGCCCTGGATGTCCGAGAGGATAACGTGGTCGTCGCCCTCCTTGACGAGCCCCATGGCCACGCCGGCAACTGGGGCCTTGATCGGCACGCCGCCGTCCATAAGCGCGAGCGTCGAGCCGCACACGCTCGCCATCGAAGACGAGCCGTTCGACTCAAGCACCTCAGATATTATGCGCAGAGCGTACGGGAACTCGTCCTCGGACGGGATCACAGGCAAGAGAGCACGCTCGGCGAGGGCGCCGTGCCCGATCTCCCGCCGCCTCGGGCTCCCTAGACGGCCGGTCTCGCCGGTGGAGTACGGCGGGAAGTTGTAGTGGTGCATGTAGCGCTTGCCCGTCTGAGGCTCGATGGTGTCGAGCCTCTGCGCGAGGCCGAGGTCCGCCAGGGCGAGCGAGCTCAAGACCTGCGTCTCGCCACGGGTGAAGAGGCCCGTGCCGTGAACGCGCGGAAGCACCCCAACCTCCGCCGAAGTCGGCCTGATCTCGTCGAGCTCCCGCAAGTCGGTGCGTTTGCGGTCCTTGAGGTAAAGCTCGCGGAAGGCTTCCTTTTCGACGGTCGAGAAGGCCGCCATGATCAGGGGTATCTCGTCTTCCTCGCGGCCCTCTACCATCTCCTCGCGGATCTCGGCGAGCGCTTCGCTTCTGGCCCTGCGGTCGGTCTGGATGATGCCTTCCTTGATGCGGTCGAAGTGGCGTTCGCGGAAGTCGGCGAGGAAATGATTCTCCTCCGGCTCTTCGATCTGCTGCTTTTCTTTGCCGTACTCCCTTGCCCACTCCTCTATAGCCAGGGCCTGGTTTTGAACGGTGTCCTGGGCGAGCTGTAGGGCCTCCACCATCACGGTCTCGGGAAGCTCGTTCGCCCCGGCCTCGACCATGGTGATGGCCTCTTTGGTCCCCGCGACGACGAGGTCGAGGTCGCTCTCGGAGATCTGGTCGTATGTGGGGTTCAAGATGAACCCGCCATCCAGCGAACGCCCGACGCGCACGGCCCCGATAGGACCGTCGAAAGGCAGGTCAGAGAGCGCGAGCGCCGCGGAAGCCCCGACCATGCTCACGGTGTCGTAAGGCGTGTCCTGATCGGCGACGAGTACGGTGCCCACGACCTGTATCTCGTAGTGGTAGTTCTTCGGAAACAGCGGCCTGAGGGGCCTGTCCGTAAGTCGGGAGGTCAGGATAGCCCGGTCCGAAGGCCTACCCTCGCGCTTGAGGAAACCGCCCGGGATCTTGCCCGCCGCAGTCATCCGCTCCTCGATGTCCACGCTGAGGGGCAAGAACGTCGCGCCCGGGCGCGGGTTCTTCGAGCGGGTCGCGGTGGAAAGTACTACTGTGTCGCCGAGTTGGGCCGTCACCGCGCCGCCAGCCTGCTTGGCAAGCTTCCCGGTATCGAGCACGACCGAGCGCTCGCCTACTGGTATCTCTAAACGCATATTATGTTCTCCTCTTGCTTCTTCTTGTTACCCGGACTACCGGCGTAGGCCGAGCTTGGCGATGAGCGCGCGGTAACGCTCGACGTCTTTCTTCTGCAGATATTTGAGCAACCTGCGGCGCCTGCCGACCATCTTCAGCAGCCCGCGCCGCGAGTGATAATCGTGCTTGTGCTCACGCAGGTGCTCCGTCAGGTGCGCTATGCGCCGCGTAAGCACCGCCACCTGCACCTCTGGCGACCCCGTGTCGCCCTCGCGCGTGCGGTTCTCCTGAATAATCTCCGCTTTTTGTTCAGCTACAGCCAACTTCTTCTTTCTCCTCTTTGTTCACTTCTCTATAATTTCACCAATTCGACTCTTTATGCTACCACATGCAATGGATAGTATCGCCGCTTGTGCCTTTGAAGAACAATCTCGATCAGGGCTCGTCGCGGGAGGGCTCGGGGAGTTGTGGTACGAAGCCAGGGCGCCTGTTCCTGCGTCTGAGCCAACAGGCTCCAAGTGCTAACGGGGGGATGACCCACCATCCGAAGACGAGCGTCGAGAGGATGGCTGCGCCCAGGGCTTGCAATACGGCAAGGGAGCCCGTCCATGCCCGTGCGACGACGAGCGCGGGCTCCCAGGCCGGCGGCGGTTTGGGGGGGCTTAGGAGGGGTGTGATGCTGAGGGAGATCTGGGCGGTGTCGCTGCTCTGCTTGAGGTACTGCATCCTGCCCTGGACCTGTTCGATATGGCCCCGGACGCCCATCAGATCGCGCTGGATGGAGCGCGCGTCCCGCACGCCGTCGGCCCTGTCCTACAGATCCAGGAGCGATTGGTCTGCCGCGAGCAGGTTTCGCTCGCACGACTGCGGATCCACATACTCCTCGGTGACGTCTTGCCCTGAAACGGTATCGGTCGCGACCTCTTCGCCAAGACCCCTTAGCTCGTCGAGCGCGTCCTCGAAGCGGTCGGAGGGAACCGAGAGGATCAGGTCCGCGTACAGACCGTTGGCGGCGTGGTAGGTCTGGGAGCTGAAGATCGTCCCGCCTAAGCGCGCGGCGACCTGCCGGGCCTAGGCGGCCCCACAACGGACGTCATCGGATGTTATGCCGAGATCGGCCGTCTTGACGATCTTGCGCCCGTAGTCAGACGGCGGTACCACAGAACCGGAGCCGGCCACTCCCGCGCTAGCGTCCCCGGTAGTGGCGACCTCCGCGCCGGTCTCTGGCTTCGAAACCCCTACTGACCGGTCTTCGATCGCGGCCCCCCGTCCGATCGCGCCGCTTCCCAGCTTCTCGAGCAAGCCGGGAGCGCGAGCGCCAGGAGCACCAGCATCGCTATCGTCCAACATTTCGTGTCGAGCCAGATCCGTATGCGGGACACTTAGCCCCCAAGCGCGCCTAACACGTCTACCTCTTATATACGCGCCGCCCCGCATCGGTTCCCTACGGGACACGATGCCACTCTTTTGGGGCAATCTCGCAAGGCCTTCGGGGTCGAAGATGATGGTGGATATTGATTCGGGAAATTCCAGGTCGGGTCCTGAACATTGCGAACCCGGAGTAACGGTATTCTAGCTCCGGATCGCACCCAGACACCGTGGTGATCCTTTATTATCGAAGGTCGTCCCTTTCGTAGCGGACAACCGCCTCGGCGTGGCTGTTTCCTGCTTGAGCACTTGCCGCCCCAGATGCACCTTGTCATCGCGAGCCACACCGAGCCACCACTGCCGCTGCCACGCCTGCTCGCGGCCAACGACCTGACAAACATCACCGCCTCCGACCTTCGGTTTACCCTTGAGGAGGCGGCTGAATTCCTGGGCGGCGTGACGGGCCTCGACCTCTATCCTCTGAATACATTGCAGCCCTCGAAGAGCGTACCGAGGGTTGGATAGCGGGACTACAGCTTGCGGCCCTCTCCATGCGGGGGCGAGAGGACATCTCGGCCCAAGTCTCGACGTTCTCAGGAACGAACCGCCACATCTTCGACTACCTGGCCGAAGAGGTACTCGACGATCAAGACGAAGTGACGCGAGCGTTCCTGCTTCGGACCTCGATCCTCGACAGGCTGAGTGGTCCGCTGTGCGACGCTGTGACGGGCCTGGGACACGGGCAGACGACGCTGGAGAATCTGGAGCGGATGAACCTACTTATGGTCCCCCTCGACGACCAGCGGCGCTGGTATCGTTACCAGCACCTCTTTGCAGGTTTCCTGCGCGAGCGTCTGCGGCGCGAAAACCCCGCGGTTGTCTCCAGGCTGCATCAGAAAGCGGGCGAGTGGCACGAAAGCAACGGCACTACGCCCGAAGCTGTTGGTCACGCACTAGCCGCCGGAGACTTCGAGCGGGCCGGGGTTATGATCAAAGGTTTGCGGGACTCGATGACTACACGGGGAGAAGTACCCGCGCTCGTGAGGATGGTCAAAAGCCTTCCACAGGAGGTACTCCGCTCAAGGCCGAACCTCTGCAACATGTACGCCATAGCCGTTCTCATCATGCCTGCAGGCCGGTTGGACGCCGCAGAGGCGTGGCTACGGGATGCGGAGCAGATGCTTAGCGTTAACGGCGAAGAGTCGGCTGGAACCCGGGCGGAGAGACCGGTACGGGCGATCGAGGTCGAGAAAGAAAATCTTGCCATGGTGGTCGGAGCCCGTGCCGTGGTCGCCGAGGAGCGGGGAGATATTCAGGGGTCTATCTCGCTCCAACGCCGGGCGTTGGAGTTGTACCCCGGCAAAAACACGCCTCAAAGCGCGGCATCGCAGCCGTCAACCTGGCCGAGTGCCTGCTAGACATCGGCGACCTGGCGGGGCGGCGAGATCAGCCATCGCCGAAGCTGGAGAAATCGTCCGCACGGCCGACTCTCCTTCTATAATCGCCTGGTCCCTGTGCCTGCTGGGACAGCTACAAACGATCCAGGGCCACCTCTCGAAGGCCATGGAGGCATACGATCGGGTACTTAGGTTGGCCGACGAGGTCGGCGACGCACGGGTGTTGACGGAAACCGGTGCGGCGCGGGTGAGGATAGGCGATTTGCTGCTCGAGCGTAACGACGCGGAAAGCGCGAAGCGCAACCTGCTGAAAGGTATCGAAGTGCTGCTAGAGTGGAGCAGGCTGGGGGCCGAGACGATCCGGTCGCTGCAAGCGACCGAACCGCACGACCGGCTCGGGACACCAGAAGACGTGCTAGCCGAGGCTGCGCAGGGGGTGGCTACCGGCTACGTATCGCTAGCCCGGGTGAATCAGGCGCAGGGGGGTATACGCAAGGCGCCCAGGAGGCTCTTCAGAAAGCCGAACAACTAGCGCAGAGCACACCGCAGAACTCCTTTGGGGGAACCGCTTAAGGGCTCGGGCGGAGGCGTGGTGTGCGCGGCTCTGGATCGCGGCGGCCAACGTGAGGTCCGGTACCCGCTGGGCGCACGGCCTCGGACCGAGTACGTTGGACGATCTTGTGTACCCCCCCGAATCCGAGCTCGAAGACGTTACGCTGGCGCGGCTGCTCATCGCCCGCGGCGACAAGGAGGAAGGGGCTGGTCTTCTTGAGGGGCTGCTGCAGGCGGCGGATGCGGGAGGGCGGGGAAGGACGGTGATCGAGCTGCTCGTTCTCCAGGCACTTGTAATGCGGGCGCAATCCGATGAGCCAGGAGCGCTGGCGGCGCTACGAAGGGCCCTGACCCTTGCGGAGCCCGAAGGCTGCGTGCGCACCTTCGTCGATGAAGGCGCGCCGATTGCCGACCTGCTCCGGCGTCTGCTTAGGGCGCAGAGAAGGAAGCAATTCTCGGAGGTGGAGGGCGAGTCTCCGCTCGAATACATGAGCACGCTGTTGGAGGCACTCGGAGCCGGCATGGTAGAGCCAACGAGGGCGGGTGTCCACGGGCCCGCGCGGCTGATCCTGGACCCCATAACCGAGCGCGAGCGCGATGTGTTGAGACTACTCGACTCGGAACTCTCCAACCGGGAGATTGCGGCCCGGCTGTTCGTCTCCCTCGATACGGTCAAGTCCCACACAAAGCACCTCTACACCAAGCTTGGCGTGCACAACCGCCATTAGGCGACCGTGCGTGCCAGAGACCTAAAGCTGCTATAGAAAAGAAGCGCCAGAAAGTCGAAGATTCTCGATCTTCCAACCACCCCGAAAGACTCCGTCGACCTCGAACTACACTCTGATGCGCGCCTACGGCTGGCCATCACTGATGAGCCGAGCTTCCTCGACGTCGCGTTGGATCTGAGCCTTCAACTCAGCCACACCGGAGAACTTCTTCTCACCCCGTATTTTCCGGGTGAAGCCTACGTCGATGACGCGTCCGTACAAATCACCGTCGAAGTCTAGAAGGTAAGCCTCGATGCGGCTCTCGGCCCGCGCGAACGTGGGCGCGACGCCGACGTTGGTACAGGCAACGTACTCGTCGTCCCCGACCACCACGAACCCAGCGTAGACGCCGCGCGCCGGAAGTACGGCTTCCGCATCGGGAAGCACGTTTGCTGTCGGAAAGCCTATGGTTCTTCCTCGCCTGTCCCCGACGACGACCTCACCCCTGAGCACGTAGGGACGACCAAGGAGGCTAGCCGCCTCGTCCACCTTTCCCTCAGAGACGAGCGCCCTAATGCGGGTGGAGCTGATCCCAGCTCCTTCACCGACTCCGCGTACCTCTACAGCAACAGCCTCCCCCCCCATCTCCCGCATCAGCCGGTGAAGATCCCCAACGTCCCCCGCAGCCCTGTGCCCGTAACGGAAGTTCTCGCCAACCACCACTACCCCGGCCCCGACGTCCCCCACAAGTACGTCCCGCACGAACTGCTCGGGGCTCTTTTTCGAGAGCTCGAGGTCGAACGGTATCTCCACAACCTCATCAGCCCCGTGACGAAGCAATTCCTCACGCCGCAAGGTCATGGGCGTCAGCAATTTCGGTGGGTCTCCCGCCCCCAATACGGCCCGCGGATGCGGATGGAAAGTGGCCGCAACGACCCTCATGCCCCTCCTGAGCCCTTCTTCCACGGCCCGTCCCAAGACCTCCTGATGCCCGAGGTGCACCCCGTCGAAGTTCCCGAGGGCTACGACTACCCCGCGCAAAGCACCACCTCGGCCCTCCCCTCATCCCCCTCGTCCCTGTACACAGCCAACAACTCCTCCCCACACATCACCCTGTAACTGCCCTCGATCCCACATCTCTCGATGCGCCTGCCATGGCACACAGCCTCGTAGCCTTCCCCCGAAACTACCACCCCGGGCAAATGAAGTACCATCTCCAGCGGTTGTATTATGTGGCTATGTAAGATCTCGGGGATGAGGTTCTGGGGGGATAGGGCGTCGTGTACGTCGAGATGTCCGACGCTGGTGCGGCGCAGGGATGTGAGGTAGGCGCCGGTTCCGAGGTGGTTTGCTAGGTCTGCTATGAGGGTTCTTACGTAGGTTCCGCTACTGCAGGAGACGTCGAACGTTGCGGTCTTTTCGGTTGGGTCGGTGCCGGTTAGCTCGAATCGGTAGACCGTGACGGGGCGTGGTTCTCGTTCGACGCTGATGCCGCCGCGGTGGAGGTCGTAAAGCCTCTTGCCTTCGTGCTTCAGGGCTGAGGCCATCGGTGGGATCTGGAGGATGTCGCCTGTGAAGTCGGGGGTGGCTTCGCGGATGGCGGACTCTGGAGGGAGGGGCGCATCGAGACGCGTGATGTCGCCTTCCGCGTCCAGGGTGTCGGAGACGGCGCCGAGGCGGGCGGTGGCGGTGTACGTCTTGTCGAGGCCTGTTACGTAGTGGGAGAGGCGGGTGGAGCGGCCGATCAGGAGCACCAGGAGGCCGGAGGCCAGGGGGTCGAGCGTGCCGGTGTGCCCAATCTTGGCCTTCTTCGGGAGGAGGCGTTTGACCCAGGAGACCGCCCTTGCGCTCGTGATGCCGGGCGGTTTATCCAGCAGCAGGCCGCCCGATAGAAGCCTCTCTGTTATCGTTCGCCCCCGAGATCCACGACACCTTCGAGGACTTCGAGAAGCTCTTCTCTCGCCTCGTTCGGGCGACGCGGCGTGGTGTAACCGGCGGCCAGCCTGTGGCCGCCCCCGCCGAAGTGGCGGGCTACTTCGCCGACGTCTACGGTCTCCGAGCGGAGGGAGCCTTTAGTGCCCTGGGGGACCTCGCGCAGATGGGCGACCACGTCGACGCCGGAGACGGTGCGGAGCTGGTCGATGGATTCCTTCGACTCTACCTCCGTCGCTCCCGTGCGCTCGTAGTCGGAGGTCTCGACGGTGGAGATCAGGACTTCCCCGTACTGCACGGCGTTGGCGAGGGAGACGCCGACGATCCTGAGCTGCTCGACGCTGCCCCTGCGATTGATGCGCTCGTTGACCTCGGCGGGGACGACGCCGGCCCTGAGCAGTTCGGCGACCAGCTCGTGGGCCCTCGGGGAGATGTTGCGGAAGTTGAAGCCGCCCGTGTCGGTCTTGATGCCGACGTAGAGCGCCTCGGCCGTTGGCCTGTCGATGGGCACGCCGAGCGCCGCGTAGAGGTCGGCGACGATCTCCGCCGTCGCCGCGGCCGTCCGGTTGACGAGGTTGTACTCGGCGTAGAGCGGGTTGTCCTCGTGGTGGTCGATGTTGACGCGGGCGCCGGATTCGGGCACGGGCACGCCGGTACGGTCCGCGCGCGACGTATCGGCGACGAGCAGGTCATAGCCCGGAGGAAGGTTGGTCAGGGCCTCGTCGGGCAGAAGCCAGCTCAGGTAAGAGGGAACCGCCTCTCCGTGGCAGAACACCGCCTCGGCGCCGCGCTTATGCATCAGGCGCACCAGCGCGGCCGAAGCTCCGATGGCGTCCCCGTCGGCCCCAACGTGCGTCGTTACGGCGACCCTGTCGAGGGTCTTCAAGAAATCCGCTATCTCCGAGGCCGTATTATTCTTCGTCCGCGTCGTCATCGGTCCTTACCTCCCTAAGGGCTGCTTCTATCCTGGTCGCGCTTTCTACCACAGGGTCCGGCTCGAAGTGCAACCTGGGTGTGCGCTTGAGGCGCGTCTGCGCACCGACGACACCCTGTATGCGGCCGGCCGCGCTCTGCAGGCCCTCGTGGGCCGCCTCAGCGTCCTCGCCCGTAAGGACGCTGTAGAAGACCGTCGCATGCGCCAGGTCGGGGCTCACGCGAACTCCCGTTATCGTCACCAACCCTTGTATTCGCGGGTCCGAGAGCGAGGCGACTCCTTCGCCGGTGATCTTCTTCAGTTGCGACTCGACCTTGCGTAATCTCCCGCTCATACCTGCGTCCTCATAGCTTCACGAACTCCTCGCGCCAGTCGAGGATCGCAAGTTCCTCGTAGTTGAGGAGCGTCCTGCGGAGGTCCTCGCGCTTCTCCTCCGCGGCGCCGCGGGAGACCGCGGCGAGCGCGATCTCCACGGTGGCCCGCTGCCAGAGGTCCTGGTTCTCCGACTCGACCACCGAGACGTTCTTGCGGCGCAGGCGGTCTTTGAGGGATCTCAGGGTCTGGCGTTTGTCCTTCAGGCTAGAAGAGAAGGGCAACTCCAGTTCCAGCCTTACCGCGCAGAACAAAGCCAGCTTTACCTCGGGACCTCTACGGTCTCGAAGAACTCGAGCACGTCGCCCTCTTTGAGGTCGTTAAAGTTCTCGACGCCAATGCCGCACTCGAAACCCTCGCGTACCGAGCGCACGTCGTCCCTGAAACGCTTGAGGGAGGCTATGTTGCCCTCGTAGACCACGGTACCGTCGCGAACGACGCGGACGCGGTTGTTGCGGAAGATCTCACCGCTCGTCACCATACAGCCCGCAACGACGCCGACGTTAGGAACGCGGAAGGTCTGGCGCACTTCGGCGGTGCCCGTCTCGCGCTCCTGAATGTCGGGGGCGAGCATGCCGCGCATGGCTGCTTCGATCTCCTCGAGCGCCTTGTAGATCACGTCGTAGGTCCGGATCTCGACGCCTTCGCGCTCGGCGACCTGCTTGGCCGTGTTGGTCGGCCTGACGTTGAACCCGAGCAAGATGCCGTCGGATGCGCTCGCGAGCATGACATCGGAGTCGGTGAGCGCCCCGACGCCGCTGCGAACGATGTTCACCCGAACCTCATCGGTAGTCAACTTGGCGAGCGCCTCCTTTAGCGCCTCGACAGATCCCGCAACGTCCGCCTTGACGACGAGGTTGAGGTCCTGGGTGCCGCCCTCGCCGAGCAGCTCCTCCAGCGTACGGCGCGAGCCACCCTGGGCAAGTTCCTGCCTGCGCAGCTTCTCCTCGGCCTGCTGGGCACGGTCGCGTGCTATGCGCTCGTGGCCCACTACCTCGAAGCGGGTGCCGGCCTCTGGAACCCCGGAGAGACCGAGGATCTCGACCGGCGTGCCGGGCCCGGCCTCCTTGACGCGCTGCCCGGTGTAGTCGAGCATCGCCCGCACCCTGCCGTAAGCCGTGCCCGCGAGCACGACATTACCCTTCTCCAAGGTTCCGCGGTTAAGGAGCAGGGTCGCGACGGGTCCGCGGCCTGGGTCGCGTTCGCCCTCGATCACATACCCGCTAGCCGGCGCTTTGGGGTTCGCCTGCAAGTCCTCGAGCTCAGCGACGACCAGGATGTTCTCCAACAGCTCGTCGATGCCCTCGCCGGTCTTGGCCGAAACGGGCACGGTAACGGTATCGCCCCCGTAGGCCTCGGGGACAAGCTCCCGCTCCGATAGTTCCCCGAAGACGCGGTCCCTGTTCGCGTTCGGGACGTCGATCTTGTTCAGCGCCACGACCATGGGGACACCTGCTGCCCTGGCGTGTTCGATGGCCTCGACAGTCTGGGGCATGATGCCGTCGTCGGCGGCCACGACAAGCACGACCACGTCCGTCACGCGGGCACCGCGGGCACGCATCTCGGTGAACGCCTCGTGGCCAGGGGTATCGATAAACGTCACCTTCCTGCCGTCCGATTCCACCTGGTAGGCCCCGATGTGCTGGGTGATACCGCCGGCTTCCCCGGACTGGACGTTCGCCCGCCGAATCCTGTCCAGAAGGCTCGTCTTGCCGTGATCGACGTGGCCCATCACCGTGACCACGGGCGGCTTCTCGACCAGGTCTTCCGGGTCGTCGTCGGGCGCGACCTCGGCCGGCTCGGGCTCCTCGACGGCGCCTATTTCGACCTGCACGCCGAGTTCATCGGCGACCAGCTCTATCTCCTCCGTCGAGAGGGTCTGGGTCAGCGTCTTCATCTCACCTAGCCCCATGAGGACCTTGATGATCTGGGTCGGTGGAACGCCAAGCGCGTCACCGAGGTCTTTGACCGTGGCACCCGGCTCGACCCGCAGGCCGCCACTGCTCTCCGACTCTACCTCCTCGACGGGCGCCCGCTCGGGCTCCCTCGGCGTAGAAGGCGCGGCGGTAGTACGGGCGCCCCGGTTCCTCGCGCTCGCGTCGATAACGACGCGGCGGCGCTTCTTCTGCGGACGGCCCTGCTGCGGCACCGAGATCGGCTCCTCCGCCGGCGCCTCCGCGATGGTGGCGTTATGGCCGGAACGTTCCGCCTCGGCGCGAGCTTCCTGCGCCTCTGCCTCCTGGGCGTCCGTGCGCCCGTTGGGCGTTCCGCCGTTTCCGAACACCCTTTCGTAGACGTTCTCGTCTACGGACGAAGAGTGGCTCTTCACGTCTACCCCGGCGTCTTGCAGGCGTTGTATTACTTCCTTGTTATCCAGTGATTGCTCACGGGCGATCTCATACACTCTTTTACTCATCGGATCCCCTACCCTCTACCATTCCCTCGAACTCGGCAGCCTGCGCCTGATGCGACGAGATGCCACAGAAGAGCGACCCTGGGAGCGCCATGTTGGCGCACCTGCGGCCGTTGGAGAGAACCGCCCTGCAGCGGTGCATCGTGGAGTCCTCGTCGGGCTCCCAGTCCTCTTCCTCTTCCTCGAACTCCGTCGCCTGGCTCTCGGGTTTTATGTCTATCTTCCAGTCCGTCAGCTTCACGGCGAGGCGGGCGTTCTGGCCCTCGCGCCCGATCGCCAGCGAGAGCTGGTCGTCAGGTACGATCACCTCGGCCTGCTTCTCGTCTTCATCAAGGTAGACCTCGCGCACCCGCGCCGGGCTCAAAGCCTTGGCTATAAACCGGGCGGGCTCGGGATCCCACTGGATGATGTCTATCTTCTCGTTCCTAAGCTCGGAGACTACCGCCCTCACGCGGCTCCCGCGCGGACCCACACACGCACCGACCGGGTCGACCCCCGCTTCCTTGGACCACACGGCCACCTTCGAGCGCAGGCCGGCCTCGCGGGCTACGGCCCTGATCTCGACGAGCCCGTCGTAGATCTCCGGCACTTCCAACTCGAAGAGGTTTCTGAGCAATCCCTCGTGACGCCGGCTCACCGTCAGGCTCGGGCCGCGGCCTCCCTCCCGGATCTCCAACAAATACACCTTGAGGCGCTGGCCGTTCTCGTAGCGCTCGTTTGGTACCTGCTCGCTCGCGGGCAATATGGCCTCGACCCTTCCAAGATCGACTAGCGTCATCCGCCTGTGGGCCTGCTGTACGATACCGGTCACGACGTCACCCATGCGCTCGCCGTACTCGTCCAGCAACTGCTCGTTGTGTACCTCGTTCAGGCGCTGGTAGAAAGTCTGGCGCATTACCTGGGCGGCTATGCGCGTGAAGTCGTGCGGGGTTATGTCCTCGCCGTCCTTCATGACCCTGAGGTCGCCCGTATCCTCGTCGAGAAAGACCCTTGCGTCTTCGTCGGCCCCCTCGCGACCCTCGTAAGCGGCGAGAAGAGACTCCTCCAACACGCCCTTCACCGTTGTGAACGGGATGCCCTTGTCCGTCTCTATCTCGTGCAGCGCTGACAACAATGCCGTATTCATTTGTATATGTCCTCCTTGAGGTTCGCGCGGGTCACGGAGCCGAACGGCAGCTCCACCTCCGCTCCCTCGGAGAGTTTTAGAACGAAGGCGTCTTCGACCGTCCTGTCTATGACGCCCGTAAAATTGCGACGTCCGTCGAACGGCTCTCCCACCCTCACCTTCGCTTCGTGGCCGACGAAGCGCCTGAAATGTTCGGGCTTCGTCAGCGGACGTTCGACGCCGGGCGACGACACCTCGATGGCGCCGTCGTAGCCCTCCGCTTCGACCGCGGGGGCGACGACCGAGGCAATCCGCGAGCAGAACTCGTGGTCCACCGGTCCGTCCTCCCGGTCCAGGAGCACAGAAAGCAAAGGCCCTCCCGAGAACCTGGCCTCGACCAGCTCGGTTCCCTCGGGGAGCGCGCCCTCGATCACCTGTATCAGTCGCTCTAACGTCGCCGTCTCTCTCACCTTCTCCGAACGATAAAAAAAGCAACGGGTCCGAGGACCCCTTGCTCACTTACAGCACGCCAGATTATATATCAGAGTATGTAGGTTACAAGGCTCACAGGGCCGCCAGGAGATTCTCTACGACACCGGCCCGCGCCTGGCCAACCGGTTCTACCAAGCTTTCCACACTATTGTCTTGATCACCTGCTCAGCCTTGGGCA
>DATDKB010000292.1:0-2655 GCA_036520255.1 Rubrobacter sp.
CCGATCGCTTACTCGGCGGCCTGGACAGGGGATCTGTCCGGGACGCCCGCCAGCGCCGCCCCAGCGATGCCCGCCTCGTTGAGCATCTCCGCCCGCACCACCCTCGTGCGAGCCGTGAGGTGCGGGAAGAACTTCTCGCACCTCTTGCTTAGCCCCCGCCCACCACTATCACATCCGGCCAGAGGAGGTCCTCTATCCTGTGGAGGTACTCGTCGAGGCGCTCGGCGTACTCCTTCCAGCTAAGCTCTTGAAAGCGTCTGGCGGGGTGGCTCAACGGAGGTACGCACCCGATATCAGAGCATTGCGCGAACCCTCGAAAGCAGAGGAATCCGCCGACAGCTACCCCGAGCTGGGGCGCGAGGCTTCGCGGAGCGCCTCGAGGGCCTCGGACGAGTCCATGCCGGCGGCCTGCAGTAGGTCTAAGGCGGTCGACCGGATCTGGGCGACGAGCACGCTGGTCTCCAGATCGTTGCTCCCCTCGAGCACGGACGTCGCCTCCCCCGCGGCCTCGAGCGCGAAGCGTCGAGCATTGTCGAGCGGGTGATCCAGCTGCTCCAGGTACGCGGCGAGAGCCTCTACCGAGAGGGCGAGCCCCAGGATCGCCTGGGGGAGCTGCCCCGGGGCGGCCCGTTTCTCGCGCACCATCGTCACGGCGGCGCGGGCCAGCACGCGGGTGTTGCGCACGGCGAGGTCGAGGTGGTCCGCCGCGGCAGCGTAGTAGCCCAGGTGCCCGAGATGGCGCCTGCGCGGCGGGGAGTAGCGCGCGATCTGCTACCCGCCGTCGAGCTCCTCCCGCAGTTGCGCCACCGAGGTGTCTATACGCCGCGCTTCGGAGAGCGCCCGTTCGGCCAGTTCCAGATCCCCGCCGACCAGGCCAGGGCCGCCGCGACGGCCGTCTGTACGACCGGCCAGCGCCCGGCACGCAGCCGCCCGAGCGCTCGCTCCATGTTGGCGCGAACCACCGAAAAACCTCTCTGCCTGGCAACCGCCAGAACACCAGAGTTAGCCATCACACCTCCCTTCGAACCTCGCTCGCCTCGACTATATGCCTGCAGCATACGCTGCAGACCAATCTAGCACCTCTTGTGCTGCAAACAAGAGGTTTGACCCCGCTTTTGGGGTGTGTTGTCAAACTGTTTCTAAATCGTTACCAGATGTTGCCAAGCCGGTAGCGCGACGAAAGAGTCAACCACGCGCAGCACGTCGAGGAGACAGCAAGGCAGCACCGAAGGCACCCCTTACATGAGGCGAACACACGGCTGATCGTCGGGACGCGTTGACCTGGTGTTGTTCAGTCGCAAACGTCGAAAGCCACAGCTCAGGAGCGCACGTGCCCATTGGCGCCCAGTGTGGCGCTTACCTCGGCGCAGGTCCTCAGCAACATCTCGGCAAGGCTCTCCTCTTGGCCGGCGAACCGCGCCGTCGGCACGGGGATACTGAGCGCCGCGACGCCGCCGCTGGCGTCGCGGATCTCCGCGCCAACCGCGGAGATGCCGATCGTGAACTCCTCGCGGTCATAGGCCACCCCGCTGGCCCTCACCCGATGAAGGTCGGCGAGGAGCTCCTTGCGGTCGGTGATCGTGTTGGCCGTCTCCGCGGGTAGACGCTCGGGCAAGATCCTCTCGACCTGGTCGTCGGTGAGACCGGCGAGCAGCGCCTTCCCGATCGCGGTGCAGTGCGCCGGCAGAGAGACCCCGACCGCGGAGAGGGCTTGCAACCGGTGCGGGGCCGCGACCTGGTCGACGAAGAAGACCCGATCCCTGTTGAGCACGGCCAGATCCACCGTCTCGTCGACCTCGTGGCGGAGCCGCTCGATGAAGGGGCGCACGAATTCCCTGAGCTCCCCGCCCGCGGAGGCCGCAAACCGCGCGAGCTCCGGTCCGAGACGGTAGCCGCCGCTCGGCGAGGCCGGGACTACCAACGCCTCCGCCTCGAGCGCGGTGACGATGCGATGTACCGTGGAGCGCGCCAGCTGGACGCGACGCGCGATCTGCGAGAGGCTCAACCCCCCGGGCGCGGCCTCGAGCGCGCGCAGGACATCGGTGGCGCGAGCGATGACCTGGACCCCGGTAGTCTTCCCTTTTTGCTCCACTGTTGACCCCTTCCTGCAGCGAACCGGGCTCGGTCTCCACCGAGGAAGCCAGCTAATTTTACCCCCTGTCTCGACTATTGTCCTGCGATACGGGTCATCCCGGTCAACTACAAGAGAGATCGTCCCACGATACAGTTGACACAAGCTCATCGCCTTGCTAGTGTCCTGAACCGTGGTCAGGAAAGTACCGCAATACAAGACAGTACACGGAAAGAGGCGATCGAACGACCGGACACATCGTAGGGGAGCGCCTGTCAATCCCGGTGAATGATCGGTCCGGTGAAAGTGGCTCGAACCATGTAGACGGTTTGAGCCGTATGTTCCATAATTCCCTGGCGAGAGCGTACGACCGTGGACGCGGGCGCGAAGGAGAAGCGGTGACCTACGAATAGAACGCGCTGCGACGTGAAGAATGGGAAAGGGAGGAAGAATGTCTGAAGGAAATGCTGTTGCAACCGGTCGTCAGCGCAGGTTCGTCAGGGTCGCCGCTGCGATCACCGCCACGGGCGGTTTGCTCTTCGGCTACGACACGGGTGTGATCTCGGGCGCTCTGCTCTTCATAA
>DATDKB010000293.1:0-2141 GCA_036520255.1 Rubrobacter sp.
GACCAGATCAACGAGATAGAGGCGGAGATAAACAAGGCCGGGGAGGAGAAAGGCGCCCGCGCCTGGTACAAGAAGAATAAGGACGTCGTGAAGCCCTGGCTCGACGCCGCTAAGAAGGCGTGACGGGGTAGCTGTAGCTGGTCAGAGCAGTACAGCATGTCAACAACAAGAAGCTGACATGCTGACGGGTCGTTGTGTGTAGGGCTCGGACCTTTTGCGACATGCCGCGACCGAGTTAGCAAGTCCATAGCGCGTCTGCCCGCAGCGTTTTTGCGGGCAGGCGCGTTCTGGTCTATCGTGACAGGCTGTGGGCGTAGAAGGGGTGCGTGATGGCTGAGGTGGTAGGGGCCGTGTCGCGTGGGCGCGGCATGAGCCGTAAGAGGTTTCTGGGGTTGGGAGGGGCCGGGCTCGCGGGGATGGCGATGCTCGGGGCCGCTGGTTGCGGCGGTGGAGAGGGGGGCGGTCCGGTTGAGATCACCTTTACCTTCGGGCCCGACGCGTCGGGGAGTTTGCAGGGGCTCATCGACCGCTTCAACAAGGAACACAAGGGTGAGATCAAGGTCACCTGGCGGACGACCGCCGCAGCGAGCGATGATTACTTTGAGCAGATAAAGACCCAGCTGCAGGCGGGTAAAGCTACCGTGGATGTGATCGGTGGCGATGTGATCTGGCCAGCACAGTTTGCCGCCCAGGGCTACGTTCTGGACCTCTCGGACCGCTTTACCCCACAGATGAAGGCGAAGCACCTGAACGGTGCCGTCGAGGCAACGGAATACGACGGCAAGACCTGGGCCGTCCCCTGGTTCATCGACGCCGGGATGTTCTACTACAGGAAAGACCTGCTGGAAAAGAGCGGCTTCTCGAAGCCCCCCGAGACCTGGGACGAGATGAAGCGGATGGCCGACAAAATTAGGACTGACTCGGGCACGAAGTTCGGCTACGTCTTCCAGGGGGCGCAGGACGAGGGCGGCGTCGTCGACGGCCTGGAGCACGTTTGGAACGCCGGCGGGGACGTGCTGAGTGGCGACGAGGTGATAGTAGACAGCCCGGAATCGGCCGAGGGGCTCGAGCTCAGGAAATCCATGATAACGGACGGCATAGCCCCGGATGCGAGTGTGAACTACACAACGCAGGAGTCCCAGGCCATCTTCACCAACGGCGACGCCGTCTTCATGCGCAACTGGACCTTCGTCTACGCGCTGCTCGCGAGCCCCGAGACCTCGAAGGTCAGGTTGGAGCAGGTTGGAATCTCGACCATACCCGTCTCCGATGCCGGTAAGGAGAGCTTCTCTGGCCTGGGCGGGTGGAACTTCCTGGTCAACGCGGCCTCCGAGGACAAGCTGGATGAGATCTGGACCTTCATCGAATACATGACCTCGGCCGAGTCCCAGAAAACGTTTGCCCTGGAGAGCGCACGCCTTCCGACCCTGAAATCCCTCTACGAGGACGAGGAGGTCCTGAAGAAGGTCCCCGTCGCCGCCCTCGGCAAGGCGTCCCTCGAGAACGCGAGGCCCCGTCCCATCTCGCCCTACTACTCGGACATGTCGCTGGTAATGGCCGAGTACTTCAACGAGGGCCTCAAGGGCAGCTTGCCGGTCGGCCAGGCCCTGAGGGGCATGCAAGGAGAATTGCAGAACATAGTAGACCAGACCTAGGTCCACAGGCCTCTCGCCCGTTCGCGCCTTCGGCGCAGCCCAGCGGCGCAACGAATCTCCGCAGGAGATACAAAACGTTACACCTATATGCTACGCTGCGGCGGTGGCAGAGAGCGGTGGCCCCGATCGTTGGACGATGAGTTTCGGTCCCGGGTTGGGGCTACTTTGTTTTCCGGATCGCCACGCGTATTCCGAAACTACTCGTATTAGCGCGGAGGTGGAGCTTTGACGGCCACGGTCGTCCTCGGACTGGCCTGGGGAGATGAAGGCAAGGGCAGAGTGTGTGACTCGCTGGCGTCCGACGTCGGCTACGTCTCGCGCTATTCTGGCGGCAACAACGCCGGGCACACCGTCAGGGTCGGCGAGGAGGAGTTCAAGCTGCACCTCGTGCCCTCCGGTATCGTGCGCGAGGGCGTGGTTTGCACCATCGGTAACGGGGTCGTGGTCGACCCCGAGGTGCTGGTCGAGGAGGTCGAGGCTTTAGAA
>DATDKB010000294.1:0-3880 GCA_036520255.1 Rubrobacter sp.
ACGGCTTCACCCGTGCTTTCGACCGCTTCGCCGGCGCCAGAACCAACATCCTCGACCGCTGATCCGGTACTCTCGACGGCCTCTCCCGCGCCTTCGCCCACGTCCTCCACTGCGGAGCCCGCCCCGGAACCCACGTCTTCCACCGCGGAGCCGGCTCCTTCACCTACGTCTTCGACGGCAGAGCCTGCCCCTTGGCCGACGTCCTCGACCGCGGAGCCCGCGCCCGAGCCCACGTCTTCGACGGCGGAGCCTGCACCGGAACCGATGTCGGCGACGGCCTGGTTGGCGCCCTCGCCAACCAGATCGCCCGTACCGGAACCTATATCCTCTACGGCCGACCCCGCACCCGAGCCGATATCCGCGACGGCCTGGTTGGCGCCCTCGCCCACCAGGTCCCCTGCGCCGGAGCCTATGTCGGCGACGGCCTGGTTAGCCCCTTCGCCGACCAGGTCCCCTGCTCCCGAGCCTATATCCTCGACCGCCGAATTGACCCCCTCGCCCACCAGTTGGCCCGCGCCTTCGCCCACGTCTTCGACGGCGGATCCCACGCTCTCAACCAGCTTCTCGACGATCTGGGGGTTCCGGTCTATGGTAGTTAGCACCCTGTCGATTATGGCGGTGACGTTGTCGAGCCTGACCTTCAGGAGGGCCTGGGCCTCGACGCCCTTTATTACCAGCTTGACCCGGCCGAGGTAGGCATCGACCCCGACGGAGAGCTCGACAAGGTCGAGCACCTTCGCGAACAGGTTGACCTTCGCCCTGAGATCGTTTAGCTCGAAGTTGATCTCATCTACCTTCACCACGGGCACGTCGAGCAGCACGTCGGGGATCTTGCCGTTCATCACGGCGTCGTCCTCGTCGTACTCGAGCGTGTAGTCGGCGTACTCTTTCTCGGGGATGGTCTGGTCGCCGGGTATGTTGCTCGCGAAGCGGTACTCTTCGGCCTTCTGGACGGAGGTGCGAGGGTCGTTCTTGCGAACGGGAGCGTTGTCTTCCACGTTCGCCATCTCCTGGCGCATCTCCGCCTGTTCCTGTTCGGTCAGGTTCCGCTCGTCCCGTTCGTCCTTCTGAGCCTGCCCCGTACCCGAGCCTTCAGATGACATTCCTCGTATCTCTCCTAAAACGGAAGTGTTTTGTGACGTTGCTTATATGCCACCACATGGACCGGTGCAAACCTGTCTGTGATCCAAAACCCGACCCGTCAACGTAGTTCTACGGTTTGCCTGTTCACCAGTAGGTTAGATACCGGATCGCCGCCGTCGGTTACACAAACTTCTTGTACACCCCGATGTTGGAGGTGTCGCGGACGCCCAAGGCTTCTCTTAGCTCCTCCAGGCTGGCGCCCCCGCGCAGCAACCCGATGGCGAAGGTGTGACGGAGGTTCATCGGGGAGATGTGCACCATCCCGACCTGGTCGCAGCGCTTCCAGATGGCGTTCTGGAGCGTCTTGGACGTGGTGACGGGACGGGCGGCGCGGGCGACGATGAGCTCCGGCGTCTCGTCGTCGCGCATCTTCAGGTAACGGAGGACGGTTTCTAGCGTCTTTTCGGAGAGGCGCCTGACGCGTGGGGCGAGGTGCGAGCCGGGGCCACCGAGGTGAACCTGGGCGGCTTCCAGGTCGACGTCGCTCCTGAGGAGCGTACGAATCTCGCTCACCGTCACCCCCGTGTCGAGCATGAGCCTTATCACGGCGGCGTCGCGGACGTCGTCGCGGGCGTTCTGCGGAAAGGAGAGGAGTTGATCCACCTCGTCCTTCTCCAGAAAGGCTATCTGTTGATCCAACGGCTGGTGCATCGGCTCGATGGGATCGAAGTCCAGGCCGGCGTCCGTGGAGGTTCTCACCCAGTCTAGGAACCTCCTTACCGCCGCGTCCTTGCGGTAGACGGTGAAGCGCTTGCGGTTGCCTTCGAGGAGGTGATTGCGGAACTCCATCACGGTCCCGACGCCTACCTCTTCGATCTCGCTGATGTCGTGTTCTTCGAGAAAGGCCGCGAACCCGCGCAGGTCTGACACGTAGAACTCGGCCGTCCGGGGGCTCGTGCCCGGATCGTCCGAGAGGTGGGCCTCAAAGGCCGAGATCAGCTCTTCTATCTTCATGCTAGCCATTCTAACGGTTAATCGAGGCCGCTTGGTATACTGCCGGCGGGCGATGGGCATTCCGAAGACACTGATTCTGCTGATCTCGCTGGCGGTCGTGCTCTGCCTTCTGGTCGTTCCCGTCTTACCCGAGAAGGAGACGGCCCACGCAAAGCTGGACGCTGCCAGGGTTCAGACCACGGATCAGAACACGGGCGTGTTGCTCGGGGAAAACTTCCCCGAGTTGAATCCTCCCTATGGGGCTCCGTCCGATCCCTCGAAAATCTCTGCAAAAGATGCGAAAGTCTCGTCGGCCATGAAGATCACGGTTCCCAGGCTCGGCCTGAAGGACGTGGCCGTGCCGACGGGATCGAGGCAAGCCGAGCTCGACAAGCAGGGCATACTCCACCTGCGGGGTAGCGGCCTACCCTGGACGGCGGGCTCGAACACGTTTATCACGGGACATGCCCTCGGCTTCCCCTCAACCAGGGTGCCCTACGCCTTCTACAAGCTCGACAAGATGAGGCCGGGGGATGAGATCTTCGTCGACGACAAAGAAGGCCAGAGATACACCTTCGTGGTCTACGACACCATGACCGTCGAGCCGGGCGATTACTGGGTCACCTACCCCGTGGAGGGCAGCACCGTGATCTCGCTCCAGAGCTGCACCCCCATCCCGACTTTCGAGCACCGCCTGATCGTACGCGGCGAGTTGGTTTCTTAGCTTGTCAGCACGCTATGCCCTTCGGGCTTCGCTGTCAGCCATCAATTTTTTTGCGGCGACTTCCCACGCTAATTTCTTTGCTCCGTACCCGTGTGTCGTGCGTTCTTCGGCGTCGGGTGTGTCCCAACCTGTTGCGAAGAGCATGGTGATGTCGTGCCTGTCGAAGAGGCGCTTGGGCATTCCTCCGACGAGGTAGAAATTGTTTTCGATCTGCTGTTTTTCTGCGGCGCAGTAACGGGGGTCTCGCGTTGAATTGAAGCGGGCGAGCAAGTGACCGCCGGGTTTGAGGCAGCGACGTACGTCATCCAGGATTCTTGTGGTCACGTGCCAGGGGAAGTAGTGTAGCGAGAGGCTTGCGACGATTACTCTGAAACCGGCGTCGGGGAAGGGCAGGCCGCGGGTGAGATCTACATTTTCCGTTTTCGCGGCGGGTGCACGCATGCGCGTTAGCTTTAGAGCCTCTTCCGAGAAATCAGCGGCGACGACGGCGAACCCGAGTTCCGTGAGAACATGCGCGTCGTGACCGGCGCCGCAGCCCAGGTCCAGAACCGGACAATCACGGCCAGTTTCAAGGATATGACGCCAGCGCTCCAGCCAGGCATCCTCACCGGCGGTCTGCTCGTTCAACCCGGAGAAGATACGGTCCCATGCTTTGTTGGTGCCTACGGGCAACCCTCCGCTTCTTGCCTCTCCCAGGCTGTTTTCGCGAGCGCGTACTCGACCTCGCCGCGTTCCGACCCTGCGATGCGATCCGGCCAGTCTTCGTGAAACGTCCGCACGTATCTCAGGCCCGACTTCTCCATCACCCGCCGAGAGGCGAGGTTTACCGCCATCGTCTCGGCAAACACCCGTCGCGCGCCGAGTTCGGTGAAGCCCTTGCGAATCAAAGCCCGCAAGCCCTCGGTGGCGTAGCCCTTGCCCCAAGCGGACCTCCCGAGCCGGTATCCGAGCTCGAACCCGGCGGGACCACGGTCCTCCTTCGGGTGAAAAGCGAACCACCCGAGGAAATCCCCCGTAGCCTTCTCGGTTGCCGCCCAGTAGCCGTCTCCAGCGAAACGCTCGCGGTACTCGCGCTCGATC
>DATDKB010000295.1:0-4346 GCA_036520255.1 Rubrobacter sp.
GGGACGTAGCACGCCACCAGACTCGCTTCCCCCGTCTCGCCGGGAACCACCCTCACCTCGCCGATCGCGGCCGGTATCACGCGGCTCTCGGCACGCCCGAGTGTCTGCGTGCCGCCCTCGTACTCGAGCGTCACCGGCCCCTCGCCGACGTTCGAAAGCGTGAAGAAGCGCCGCGGGTGTGCGGGCTCCGTGTGCGGCTCCGCAAGCGTCCAACGTTCCAGGGCGAAGTGCGGTCCCGCGCAGCACAGCACTCGCTTGTTGGTGTTGTCTTCGACCACTAACCCGGAGTTCGGACGGGGCAAGAAATCGGTCTTCAGTTCGTCGAGGGTGGCTTCGATGTTCGCATCCCACTCCTCTTCGTCCAGGCGGTTGCCGTAGAGGTCGAAGGGCATCACGAACTGGCCGAGGTCAGAGGTCTGCTGGACCTCCAGGATCAGGGTGTCGGGCCCGAAGGTGTGCAGGATACCGCCTGGCACGTACACGGTGTCTCCAGGAACTATCCCGTGGCGCGGCATGACGGCGTCGTAGTCCTGCGCTTTGAACGCCGCGATCAGGTCCTCGCGCGAGCGGTTCTCTTTGATGCCGGCGAGGATTGAGGCGTCCTCGGCCGACCAGAGGATGTGCCAGGCCTCCGTCTTGCCGTGCGGTTCGCCGTGCTTTTCCCTCGCGGTCTTGTCGTCGGCATGCAGGTGAACGGGAAGCATGTGGGAAGCGTCGAGGAATTTGATCAGGAGCGGAAAATGTGGCCCGCGCCAGCCCTCCCCCACGAGCTCGTCGGGGAACTCCTCAACAAGCTCGTGCAGCGTGCGTCCCCTATATGACCCGTTGGCTAACGTCCCCGTGGTTTCCCTGTAGTCGCTGATCTCCCAGGTCTCGGCGACCACGCCTTCTGGCGCGTCCTGCTTGCCTAGCATCTCGGGGATCAAACGTTCCCCGAAATAGTAGTCGCGCACGTGGTAACTCAGCTCTATCGGGTAGGCTTCCAAGGCCCCTCCCCCCTATCCCCTCGCTCTCCAACACAGGTATTCTACCCGTGTTGAAAACCCCGGGCGCAAGCCCCAGAAGGAGGAGCGCCATGATCACAGACCCCTCGGGCGACCCGCTGACGCGCCGAGAGCTTCTGAGGCGGATAGGTAGGCTGGAGCAAGTCGCAGGGATAGAACCGTTCGTCTTCGACGACGGCCCGGCCCGCGGCGTGCGCGCCTTCCGCTTCAGGACCGGAGGCAGCCTCTCCTTCGACATCCTCCCCGACCGAGGCATGGACCTGGGCTTCGCCGAGTACAGGGGTACGCCCCTCGCGTGGCTCTCCCCGAACGGCATCGTCGCCCCCGCCTTCCACGAGCCCGAGGGCGATGGCTGGCTCAATTCCTTTCCCGGCGGCCTACTCGTCACCTGTGGCCTGAGAAACGTCGGGCCAACGGGCGAGCGCGGGGGCGAACAGTTCGGCCTGCACGGCCGCGCGTCGCACATCCCCGCAACCAGGGTCTCCTACGACGCGTTCTGGGATAACGAAGGGTGCGTTCTCGAGGCGAGTGGCCAGATCCGGGAGTCCAGCGTATTCGGCCCGAACCTGATCCTTCGCCGCCGCATCTGGGCCCGACTCGGGGAACCACGCGTCACGATCGAAGACCAGATCGAAAACGAAGGCTTCGACCTGGAACCGCTCATGATCCTCTACCACATCAACCTCGGCTGGCCCCTGCTCAGCGAGACCTCCCACCTGACCGGCCCCGGAAGACTCGAAGAACAACCGGAGCCGCGAGACGACGAGGCAACAACAGGACTCGACGCCTGGAACCGTTTCGCGGCCCCGATGCCGGGCTTCAAAGAAAGGGTCTTCTACCACCATCCCGCCGCGGGAACCGGCGGCCTGGCAGAAGCACGGCTGGAGAACCCCAATCTCGGGCTCACGTTCTCCGTCAGGTTCCGACCCGAGCAACTCCCCGAGTTCGTCCAGTGGACCATGATCGGTGAAAGCACCTACGTCCTCGGCCTCGAGCCGGCAACCTGTAGGGTCGAAGGCCCAGCAGCAGAGCAAGCCGCCGGACGAGTCATAAGCCTCGAACCCGGCGAGACCAGATCGCACCAACTGGAGATCGAGGTGGTTGAGCACGCCGCCAGGCTTCGCTAGGCGGCGTGCTCAACGCTATCTCGCGGCCTCTGTCTCAGAGCTTATGGAGACCCTTCTTTCGAGTTCCTCTTCTATGTCCTCTAGGGAGCGTCCTTTGGTTTCGGGGACAACGCGGAAGAAGAACAGGATGCCGATGATGCCGAAGGCGGCGTACAGCCAGAAGGTGCCTGTCTCGGTGATCGTGTTGATGAGGGTGAGCACCGTGGAGGCGATGATGAGGTCGAGCACCCAGTGGGTGATGCTGCCCGTGGCTGAGCCTTTGCCGCGGACCTCCAGGGGGTAGACCTCGGAGTTGAGCAGCCAGATGCAGATCCCAAGAGACGCGGCGAACGAGGCGATGTAGACCATGAGGCCAACGACTAGGATAAAGTTCACCAGCGCCGTCTGGGGCGGAAGCAGGTACGCGAGCCCGAGCACGATCAGGCTCACGGTCACGCCCCCCGTGCCGGCGAGCAGGAGCGGTCTGCGTCCGATTCGGTCGATGGACAGCAGGGCCGCGCCCGTCACCAGGCAGTTGACCAGCCCGATGCCGGTCGTGGCCAGGATAGCCCCCGTATCACCGAAGCCGGCATCGGAGAGGATGCTAGGTGCGTAGTAGATGACGGCGTTCACGCCGACCATCTGGTTGATAAACGCGACCCCGACCCCGACCGTCAGCGCCGGCCTGTAGCGGCGTTTCAGGAGGTCGCGGTAGCTGGTGCGTTCCTCGGCGTGCTCCGCGCTGGAGATGGACCGCATCTCCTCTTCCACGGCCTCCTCCGTTTCGCGGGTGCGGGCAAGGACCGCGCGGGCCTCTTCATCCCTGTCCATCCCTACGAGCCAGCGTGGGCTCTCGGGCAGGAAGAACATGCCGATCAGGAGCGCCAGGGCCGGTACAACGCCGATGCCGAGCATCAGGCGCCAGGCCGCGGCATCGGCCAGCAGGTAGTTGATCCCGTAGGAGAGCAGAATGCCGACCGTGATCAAAAACTGTTGCAGAGAGACGAGCGAGCCGCGCACCCGACTCGGCGAGGACTCCGCTATGTAGACCGGCACCACCATCCCGGCGCCGCCGACGGCCAGCCCGAGCACGAAACGTGCGATCGCCAGAAAGACGGCCCCGGTCGCCAGCGCCGAGGCCAGCGACCCGACCAAAAATATCGCGGCCGCAACCATGATCGCGCGCCGCCGCCCGATGCGATCGGCGAGCGGACCGCCGAACAGAGCCCCGAAGACAGCGCCCAACAGCAAAGACGCGACCACGATCTGCTGCGCCGTGTCGGAGAGCTTGAAGTCGTCCGCGATAAACAACAGCGCTCCGGAAATAATGCCGGTGTCGTAACCGAACAACAGGCCGCCCATGGCAGCTACTGCTGCTACCACATAGATGAATCTGTTGGTGCCATCTTCGGACGCGGCTGAACTCGTAGACATCTTTCCCCTCCCTTTCGTGTTATCCACCAAGAAGTGCCCGGCGTGAGGGGAATATTATGTGCCAGAAATTCCTCCGTCAACGGTAGAGTTTGGCCCCTTTTCCTACGGTCGGGCGCCAGCGCGTCCGGGGGAGTAACCTTGGGCAAGATGATCATCGAAGAGAGGAGAATAACCGTGATCACAGACCTCGGACACCCCGCATTCGCGGTCCACGACATAGACGCCACCCTCAGCTTCTACAAAATTCTCGGTATCGAAGAGGCCTTCCGGCTGAACCAAGACGACGGCTCGCTCATGCTCGTCTACCTCCACGTCTCGGGCGACCGCTTTATCGAAGTCTTTCCCAGCGGACCACCCCCCGACCCAGACAGGGAGCAGAGCTTCGAGCATATCTGCCTGCTTACCGACGATATCCACGCCGCCGTCGAGCGTCTGCGCGAGGGCCGCGTGCCCATAGACCACGAGCCCCTAGTCGGCCTCGACGGCAACCTGCAAGCGTGGACACGGGACCCCAACGGGAACGAGATAGAGCTGATGCAACTCTCCGAAGATTCGCCCCAACGGCAAACGGCCCGCTCCGCCTAAGACAGCGAGGCGTAGGGATCGGCTCGCAGATTCCGGCTGGCTCAGAGACCTGTAGCCTGAAACCTACTGCCGCCGAGCCAGGTAAACGCCGAGGAGTATCACTATCCCGCCCACTATCTTGTTCACGCTCAGCGTCTCGCTGAAGAACACGATGCCCGACGTAACCCCCACGATGGTAATGAAGTACTGGTAGACGAGCACCCTGTTCGCCCCGATG